>NZ_JAMYVQ010000017.1:0-143192 GCF_040324155.1 Mesorhizobium sp. M0011
GTTCCCAAATGGCATCGCGAACCTCCCGGCGCAAAGCACGCCAAACTGTGCGCGATGTCCTCGCACACCTGTTCGCGATGTCTCCGGTCCAAACACCCCCTTGAGGGGGAGATGGCCGGCAGGCCAGAGGGGGGTGGAGTGGCGCGAACATCAAAAGAACTCGCAAGCCTACTTGCTCATCACCGCCAGCCACTCATCGACCCAGGCCTTGCGGTTGGCGGCGACCTCGTCGGGGCTGAACAGCAAGGTCTTGGTCGGCTTGACCAATTTGTCGAAGGCCGGATTGAGCGGCTTGTCGGTCTTGCCGGCCGGGAACATCCAGTTGGTCTCGGGGATGGCATCCTGGAATTTCGGCCCGGTCATGAAGGCGATGAACTTGGCCGCCAGCGGGTTCTTGGCCCCCGCCGTGGTGATACCCGCGACTTCTATCTGCAAATACTCGCCCTCCTCGAACGACGCTGCCTGATAGCGCTCTGTCTTCTCGGCGACCATGTGGTAGGCCGGCGACGTCGTGTAGGACAGCACCATCGGCGCCTCGCCCTTGGTGAACAGCCCATAGGCCTCGCTCCAGCCCGGCGTCACGGTCAGCACTTTCGCCTTGAGCTTGGCCCAGGCCTCGGGCGCCTTGTCGCCATAGACTGACTTGACCCACAGAAGCAGACCGAGGCCCGGCGTGGAGGTGCGCGGATCCTGGATGACGATCTTGTCATCGGCACTGCCCTCGACCAGCTCTTTCAGGCTTTTCGGCGGGATCTTCAGCTTCTCGGTGTCGTAGACGACGGCGAAATATCCGTAGTCAAAGGGGACAAAAGTATCGTCGCTCCAGCCACCCGGCACGTTGACATCAGTTACGCCGCCATGCGGCGCGAACAAGCCTGACGCCTTGGCATCGGCGGTGAGATTGGTGTCGAGGCCAAGCACGATATCGGCCTTGGTCGATGCGCCTTCCAATCTGACGCGGTTGAGCAGCGCGACGCCGTCGGCGACCGAGACGAACTCGACATCGCAGCCGCATTCGGCCTCGAACTCCTTCTTCACCACGGGACCCGGACCCCAGTCGGCGGTGAAGCTATCATAGGTGTAGACGGTGAGCTTGTCCTTGGCCAAGGCCGGTCCGGACAAGGCCACGACCGTTGCTGAAACAAGAGCGTATAAAAACGTGCGCATCGGCGCCTCCTTCGTTCGAATTGAAAGGAATTGAGGCGTCGGACTGTCCGAAACGTCTAATCCCTCCGCCGGTACAAACCGGATCAGGTTCAGCGGGTTGGCGAGACTGCCTCTCAGCCGGTCCGCGAAGATCGCGTCCGGCACCCCGTTAGAGCGTTTCGACACATAGGCCGGGCCGATCCCCCATGCAAGTGGGAGTTTGCCGCCTTCCGTTTCCCGTGCCGGGCTGGTAAGGGCCACACGATATGAGCACATTCACCATCCTGCTTGGCGGCGATCTCATCCGCACGCCACGGCTCGACCGCCAGGCCGAAGGCTCCCGCGTCATCGCCGCCGACGCCGGCATCGGGCATGCGCGGCTGCTGGGTCTCGTGCCCGAACTGTGGGTGGGCGATTTCGATTCCGTGCCAGCCGAGCTGCCTGACGATCTCGCTTCCGTGCCGCGCCGGACCTTCCCGGCGGAAAAGGACCAGACCGATGGCGAACTGGCCATTGCCGCCGCACTCGAGCGCGGCGCGACCCGCCTGGTGCTCGCAGGTGCTTTCGGCGGCAAGCGCGCCGACCACGCTTTCCTGCATCTGGCGCTTGCCCTGCGGCTGGCCGAGGCCGGGACTGATGTGCTCCTGACCAGCGGCGCCCAGGAAGGCATCCCGCTGCTGCGCGGAACGGCCGGCTTCGACTATGCCGATGGCACGCTGTTTTCGGTGCTCGGCTTTTCCGAGCTCGCCGGCCTGACCGTCACCGGCGCCAAATGGCCGCTGAACCACGTCAAGGTGGCGTTCGGTTCGTCGCTGACCATCTCCAACGAGGTCAAGTCCGACAAGACCGGGGGCCGCCTCGAAATCGCGCTCGGCCATGGCCGCGCGATGCTGCTCGCTCATCCCTATCCCTTACCTGAAAGCTGACATGGCCCCGCCTCTTCTCAACCTCGACGGGATAAAACTGACCTTCGGCGGCACGCCGCTGCTCGACGGCGCCGCCTTGACGGCTTCGGCCGGCGACAAGATTGCACTGGTCGGCCGCAACGGGTCGGGCAAGTCGACCCTGCTGAAGATCGCCGCTGGCCTGATCGAGCCGCAGGACGGCGAGGTGTTCCGCCAGCCTTCGGCAACTATCCGCTATTTGCCGCAGATGCCGGACATGGAGGGCTTTGCCACCGTCCGCGCCTATGTCGAGGCCGGGCTTGGCCCCGCCGACGATCCCTACCGAGCCAGCTATCTGATGGAGCATCTCGGACTGTCGGGTGAGGAACGTCCGAATGATCTGTCGGGCGGCGAGGCGAGGCGTGCTGCCCTTGCCCGCGTGATGGCGCCGGAGCCAGACATCCTGCTGCTCGATGAGCCGACCAACCATCTCGACCTCTCGGTCATCGAATGGCTGGAAGAAGAACTCATCCGCACCTCCTCGGCACTGATCGTCATCTCGCACGACCGCCGCTTTCTCGAACGTGTGTCGCGCGCCACCATCTGGCTCGATCGCGGCCAGACCCGCAGGCTGGACAAGGGCTTTGGCCATTTCGAGGAATGGCGCGACCTGGTCCTGGAGGAAGAAGAGCGCGAGCAGCATAAACTCGGCCGCCAGATCGTTCGCGAAGAGCATTGGCTGCGCTACGGCGTGACGGCGCGGCGCAAGCGAAACATGCGCCGGCTCGGCGAGTTGCAGACCATGCGCCAGCGTTTTCGCGGCCATCGCGGTGCCGAAGGGTCGGCGACCATGGTGGCGAGCGACGCCGCCGAGTCCGGCAAGCTGGTGATCGAGGCGAAGAACATCGAGAAGAGCTTTGGCGATCTCACCGTGGTCAAGGGGTTTTCGACCCGCATCCAGCGCGGCGATCGCGTCGGCCTGGTCGGGCCGAACGGCGCCGGCAAGACGACGCTCTTGAAGATGCTGACCGGCGAGATGAAGCCGGACGCCGGTTCGGTGCGGCTCGGCACCAATCTGGAGATCGCCACGCTCGACCAGAAGCGCGAGGCGGTCGACCCGCAGGAGACGCTGGCGCAATATCTCACCGACGGGCGCGGCGAGAACCTCGTCATCAATGGCGAGCAGCGCCACGTCGTCTCCTACATGAAGGATTTCCTGTTCAAGCCGGAGCAGGCACGCACGCCGGTGCGCGAGTTGTCCGGCGGAGAACGGGCACGGCTCTTGCTGGCGCGGGTGCTGGCGCGGCCGGCAAACCTTCTGGTGCTCGACGAGCCGACCAACGATCTCGATATGGAGACGCTGGAACTGCTGCAGGAACTGGTCGCCGGCTTTGCCGGCACCGTCATCCTGGTCAGCCACGATCGCGATTTCCTCGACCGCACCGTGACCAGCCTGATCGCGCCGGATGGTGAAGGCCGCTGGATCGAATATGCCGGCGGCTACTCCGACATGCTGGCGCAGCGCGGCGGCACCAGGCTGGACGACCGCAAGGCGCGTGCGAAGGCCGAAAACGGCGAAGCGCCAGTGACGACCAGAAGTGAAGCGGCCGCGCCAAAGGGGCCGGCGAAGAAACTGTCGTTCAAACAGAAATTCGCGCTGGAATCGCTGCCCAAGAAAATCGAGGCTGTGACGGCTTCGATCTCAAGGCTGGAGAACAACATCGCCGATCCGGCCTATTACGAGCGCGACCCGGCCTCCTTCCAGAAAACCATCGCCGCCCTCGACAAGGAGCGCGCCACGCTGGCGGCGCTGGAGGAAGAGTGGCTGGAACTGGAGATGCTGCGCGAGGAGATGGAAGGGTAAGGGATTGTGTGTGAACTTTTATGCGCCTACATTATGCGCATAAAAGAGAGCGATTTCCATGCTTCAATCGACGTCAAAACCTCAACGGCAATCCGTCAACACGTCCATCGATTCCCAGTTGATCAGCGACGCGAAAGCGTTGGGCATCAACATTTCCCGTGCCGCCGAGGCGGGGATCGCGAAAGCGATTGCGGCGGAAAAGACGCGTCGATGGCAAGAGGAAAACAAACAAGCCATTGAAAGCTCCAATGAATATGTCAGGCGCAACGGACTGCCATTAGCCAAATACCGGCTGTTTTGATGGCACGTTACGATCTTTATCGGAATGCTGAAGGCGGCGGCTATTTTCTCGATGTTCAGTCCGACCTTCTTGAAGGACTGAGCACAAGAGTCGTCATTCCGTTGATGCCGCCCAACATAGCACCGGTTCCGGGCCGCCGACTAAATCCGACCTTCGCTATCGATGGCAAAGATCATGTAATGGTCACGCAGTTCATGTCAGCCTTGATGGCCTCTGAATTGCCGGATGCCGAGGGAAATCTCTCCCGGCACCACGACGACATCGTCGCCGCGCTCGATATGTTGTTCCAGGGCTTCTGAGTCAACGAGGCTTCGGGCCGGCTTCCTTCTCAGCCCGCCGTCTTCGCCTGCCAGGCCTTGATTGCCTCGTCGAACACCTTCTCGCCGGGAATGCCCTTTTCCATGGTCAGCAGTGCCCGCCGTCCGGTCTTGTAGACGACCGGTACGTCGATCCAGTCCTGGCCGCGAAGCAGGGTCATGTTGGCGTCTTCGTCGGCCTTGGTATCGTTGAGCGCGACGAGGAAGAAGCCGTCGGCGATCTTGGCCGGAATGCCGATCAACGGGCTGCCGGCATCCTGCTCCGAACCCTTCATGGCGACGCGCAGGATGTTGTCGACACCGCCGCCCTCGAAACCGTCGGGCGTCAGGAAGATCATCTCGATGATATGGCTGGCCGGCAGTGTCTGGTCGGTGTTGCGGCGGATGGTCATGCGCAACTGGATGTCCTTGCCGGGAATGGTGGCCTCGGCGCGGATCGCCGGCTCCGGCGGCAGGTCGCCACCGGGCGATTCCTGCACCAGCGACCAGACGATGTTGCCGGGCTCGGCGGAACCCTGGGCGGTGCTGGTGCGCTCCTCATAGAAGATCGCCTTCTGGCCGACAGGCAGAGCGGCTTCCGCAGGCGCAGCTGCCGTGGCGGGCGGCGCGGCGCCGGCCGGTGCGGTCGGCGTGCCGGCAGCATCGGCTGGCGCTGCCGGGGCAGCTCCGTTGGCAGGCGGTATTGCGGGGGCGGCACCTGTAGCGGGGGGCGCTGCCGCGGCAGGTGTGCCTGCGGCCGGAGCGGAAATCGCCGGTGGGTTCGTCGCCGAGGGCGGCGTGGTCAGCGCGGCGACCGATTCGCCTTCGCCGATGCCGCTTTGGCCACCGGCCGGACCCGGGTCGACTTCACTGCCCTGCGGCGTCAGCCGCTGCGTGAATTTCGTGCTTTCGGCTTCCGTGCCGCCAGCCGCGGGCGCCGGAGGCGTTGCCGCGGCATCGGTTGCCGGCTTGGCAGGCGCTGGTTTCACCGGCTCGGTCTTGGCGACCTGATTGCCGCCAAGCCCAAGCATTTTGCCGAAGGCATCCTTGTTCAGCCAGATTCCGTAGCCACCGCCGGCTACGACCAGAAGAGCGACGACGGCCGCGATCAGCCCACCATAGCTGCGCTTGCGCTCGGCGGGACGCAGGCGCTGGAAGGTGTCCGACACCGGCTCTTCGTCGCTGGAAAAGACATCTGCCTCGTCCTCCTCCTCGTCGGCATCCATACCTGGAAGAGGCGTGTCGGCGCGAGCCAGCTGGGAAGGCGCCGGCGTCGCCCTTTGCCAGCTCGGCTCGACCTTGGCGGCAGGTGGTGGCGCGGGCTGATAAGATTCAGGCTTTGCAGCGGGCGGTGCCGGCCAGGCCGATTCGGCCTTGGCCGGCTGCCGTGTATGGCTCGGCTGATTCTTGTTGCGATCGATCGACGAAAAGATGTGTTCCAGCTCCGCCAGCGGATCGGTCTCCGGCAGGCTCTTGGCATAGTCCCGCTCGACACTCGCGATCGCGTCTTCCAGCGAACGCATCTGCGTGGCTATGGCTTCGGCGGCCGGCGGCGGCGAATATTCCTCAAGCTTCTTCGCCAGCATGGTGCGAACGCTGGCATAGATGCGCGTACGCTTTTCCGGCGTCTCGTCGCCATGCTTGCCGAGCGCCTTTGTCAGAATAGCAACGTAATCTGCCATGCTTCAGTCGACCTGTATTTTGTTTCCGCGCCGGCCCCCGCAAATCGGCCGCGATGCCCGGAAAGGCTTCAGAAACTAGTCTTGAAACGGATCGGTCACAAGTATCGTGTCGTCCCGTTCCGGGCTGGTGGAAAGGAGTGCGACCGGGGCGCCGATCAGCTCTTCGATGTAGCGGACGTATTTGACGGCCTGGGCCGGCAGATCGTTCCAGCTGCGCGCGCCGGCAGTGGTGCCTTTCCAGCCCTCGAGCGTCTCGTAGACCGGTTCGACACGTGCCTGCGCACCCTGGCTTGCCGGCAGATAATCGATCATCTCGCCGTCGAGACGATAACCTGTGCAGACCTTGATCTCGTCCAGCCCGTCAAGCACGTCGAGCTTGGTCAGCGCGATGCCCTTGATGCCGTTGACAGCGACGGCCTGGCGTACCAGCACCGCGTCGAACCAGCCGCAGCGGCGCTTGCGGCCGGTGACGACGCCGAATTCATGGCCGCGCGTGCCGAGGAATTCGCCGACCTCGTTCTTCTGCTCGGTCGGGAACGGACCCTCGCCGACGCGTGTCGTATAGGCTTTGGTGATGCCGAGCACATAGCCGATGGCGCCTGGGCCGACGCCGGAGCCGGCGGCAGCCTGTCCGGCAACCGTGTTCGACGAGGTCACGAATGGATAGGTGCCGTGGTCTATGTCAAGCAGCGTGCCCTGCGCGCCCTCGAACAGGATACGCTCGCCAGCCCGGCGCTTGTCGTCGAGGATTTTCCAGACCCGGTCCATATAGGGCAGGATGTCGTCGGCGACCGAGGTCAGTTCCTGCATGATCGCGTCATGCGTGACTTCCGCATGGCCAAGCCCCCGACGCAGCGCATTATGGTGCGTCAGCAGCCTGTCAACCTTCACGGGCAGTGTTTCCAAATCCGCCAAGTCCATCACCCTGACCGCGCGCCGGCCCACCTTGTCCTCGTAGGCGGGGCCGATGCCACGACGGGTCGTGCCAATCTTCGTCCCGGAATTGGATGCGGCGTCCTCACGGAATCCGTCCAGCTCCCGATGCAGGGACAGGATAAGCGCTGTGTTTTCGGCTATTTTCAGGCGATCCGGTGCGACTTCGACACCTTGCGCCTTGAGCTTAGCCACCTCGGCGACGAAAGCATGCGGGTCGAACACGACGCCATTGCCGATGATGGACAGCTTGCCCTGGCGCACGACGCCCGACGGAAGCAACGACAGCTTGTAGACCTTGCCGTCGACGACCAGCGTATGGCCGGCATTGTGGCCGCCCTGGAAACGCACCACGACATCGGCCCGCTCCGACAGCCAGTCGACGATCTTGCCCTTGCCTTCGTCACCCCACTGCGAGCCGACGACCACCACATTGGCCATGTTTCTTTTCCCTTGAGACGCCGCCAAGCGGCTTGAATATGGTTCGAAACGACAGGCCTCTATAACGTCAAGACCTCGCGAGCGCGACCTTTCTTTGCCGTCGAAAATGCCCTGAGGCACAACAATTTTCGGCTTTGACATCATTTACTTGGGCGAGCGAGGGCAATAGGCCGGCAAACACCGCAGCTCCGGCGACTGGAATCCCGCGATGCATCGAAGCGCCTACATATTCCTGCTGCTCACCACCTTGCTCTGGGGCGGAAATTCGGTGGCCGGCAAGCTGGCGGTCGATCACGTCTCGCCGATGACGCTGGTCTTCCTGCGCTGGGTTCTGGCCGTGGCGATCATGCTGCCCATCGGCTGGAAGACCATCCAGAAGGACTGGCCGGTCGTCCGCAAGCACTGGTTCGTGCTGGTCGCCCTCGGCGCCAGCGGCTTCACCCTGTTCAACACCATCTTCTACACGGCGCTCAACTACACGACAGCGATCAATGTCTCGATCGAACAGGCGGCGATGCCGATCCTGATCATGACTGCCAATTTCGTCTTCTTCCGCCTGCGCGTGAACTGGGCTCAGATTGTCGGCGTCGTGCTGACCATCGCCGGCGTGATCCTCACCGCCTGCCATGGCGACCCGCGCCGGTTGTTGACGCTGGAACTCAATTTCGGCGACGCCATCATGCTGGTCGCCGTCTTTCTCTACAGCGGCTATTCGGTCGGACTGCGGTTGAAACCGGTGATGCATTGGCAAAGCCTGATGCTGGCCCTGTCGGTTGCGGCACTCGTCACTTCGCTGCCGTTCTTCCTGTGGGAGGTCGTCGCCGGCAAGGTCATCATGCCCGACGCGCGCGGCTGGACCGTCATCGTCTATACGGCGATCGGCGCCTCCGTCGTTTCGCAGATCTTCTACATCAGAGGCAACGAACTGATCGGCGCCAACCGCGCCGGCCTGTTCATCAATCTGGTGCCGATCTTCGGCACGCTGCTTTCGGTGCTGATCGTCGGCGAGACGTTCCACCTCTATCAGGCATTGGCTTTGGTGCTCGTGCTGGGCGGCATCGGGCTTGCCGAATACAGCGGGCGCAAGATGGCGTTGGCGGACCACCGCGGATGACATGTGGCGGCTGACGCTCTCCCCGTTGCAGTGATTCACGCGAACAGCATGGATTTAGCCATTGGCCCGGAAACAGCGGCATAAACCCTGCCGCGTCCCCACTTGGAACATTTCACCTCCAGCGGAGTTTGAACGGCAGGGAGGCGACATGATGAGCCACAACCCTCGCAGCACGGCAAGCATCGCTGGTCACCCTATCCATCCCATGCTGATTCCGTTTCCGATTGCTTTTTTCGTCGGCACCTTCGTTTGCGATCTTATCTTCTGGCGAACAGCCGATCCCGGATGGGTCACCGGATCGCTCTGGCTTCTCGGCGCCGGCCTGATCATGGCTGCCCTGGCTGCGCTTGCTGGCCTGACGGATGTTCTCGGCGATGTTCAGATCCGCAATCTCACGACGGCATGGCTCCATGCCGGCGGCAATGTACTCGTTGTGTTGATCGAGCTTTACAACTGGTACTTGCGGTATGCCGGCGGAGCGGCGGCCGTGATGCCAACCGGCTTCGTCCTATCGCTGATCGTGGTTCTCATCCTGCTGTTTACGGGCTGGAAGGGCTGGGAACTGGTCTACCGACATCGCGTGGGTGTCTCCGATGGCTCGGACGAGTTGACCTGAACCGGCCGCCGCGGCGGCCGGCATCAACGAGGGCGACCCCTGTCCTCGATCACATCGCGTTGACGTCGAACTGCAGCCGCTTGGCCGAGTCGATCGACTTATGCGCCTTGACCTTTTCCAGCACGGCTTCCGGGAACGGCGCGTCGAGATAGAGCAGCGCTATGGCATCGCCGCCCGGCCGGTTGCGGCCGAGCTGGAAGTTGGCGATGTTGACGCCATTCTCGCCGCAGACAGTGCCGAGCAGCCCGATAATGCCCGGCGCGTCGGCATTGGTGGTGTAGAGCATGTGCTGGCCGACCTCGGCATCGAGATTGATGCCCTTGATCTGGATGAAGCGTGGCTTGCCATCCGAGAAGCATGTGCCGGCGATCGAGCGCGTCATGTGCTCGGTCTTCACCGTCAGCTTGATATAGCCGTCGAAGACGCCCGACTTGTCGCGCTTGACCTCGGCGACGATGATACCCCGCTCCTTCACCATGATCGGCGCCGACACCATGTTGACGTCGGAGACCTGAGGCCGGATCAGTCCGGCGAGTGCGGCGCTGATCAGCGCGCGCGTGTTCATCGTCGCGGTGGAGCCGTCGAACAGGATCTCCACCTCCTTGATCGGATCCTCGGTGACCTGGCCGACGAAGGCGCCGAGCACCTCGGCAAGCTTGACGAACGGCTTCAGCCGCGGCGCCTCCTCGGCGGTGATCGACGGCATGTTGATGGCGTTGGAGACGGCGCCCTTGATCAGATAGTCGGCCATCTGTTCGGCAACCTGCAACGCGACATTCTCCTGGGCCTCCGTCGTCGAGGCGCCGAGATGCGGCGTCGCCACCACATTCTCCATGCCGAACAGTTCGTTGTTCTCGGCGGGTTCGACCTCGAAGACGTCGACGCCGGCGCCGGCCACCTTGCCGCTCTTCAGCGCCGCGATCAGGTCGGCCTCGACGATCAGACCGCCGCGTGCGCAATTGATGATGCGCACGCCCTTCTTCATCTTGGCGATCGCCGCGGCATCGATGATGTTGCGCGTCTTGTCGGTCAGCGGCGTGTGCAGGGTGATGAAATCGGCGCGGGCGAACAGTTCGTCGAGTTCGACCTTGTCGACGCCAAGCTCCTCGGCACGGCTGTCCGACAGGAACGGATCGAAGGCGATGACGTGCATCTTGAGGCCAACGCCGCGTGTCGCGACGATCGAACCGATGTTGCCGCAGCCGATGACGCCCAGCGTCTTGCCGGTGATCTCAACGCCCATGAAGCGGTTCTTTTCCCATTTGCCGGCATGGGTCGAGGCGTTGGCTTCAGGGATCTGGCGCGCCAGCGCAAAGATCATCGCCACCGCATGTTCGGCTGTGGTGATCGAGTTGCCGAAGGGCGTGTTCATCACGATGATGCCCTTGCGGCTTGCCGCCGGGATATCGACATTGTCGACGCCGATGCCGGCGCGGCCGATGACTTTGAGATTGGTAGCGGCGTTGATCAGCTTTTCGGTGACCTTGGTCGCCGAGCGGATGGCGAGGCCATCATACTGGCCGATCACTTCGGCGAGCTTTTCCTTGTCCTTGCCGAGATCGGGCAGATAGTCGACCTCGACGCCACGATCCTTGAATATCTGCACGGCGGTGGGGGAGAGTTTGTCTGAGACGAGAACGCGGGGCGCCATGGCGACCTCCTTGAAATGGATTTGATCCTGATGGGAATGGGCGGCCCGGAGGCCGCCGCGAATGATCTCAGGCCGCCGCTTTGAGCGACGCCTTCTGTGCGGCGAAGGCCCAGTCGAGCCAGGGCAGCAGCGCTTCCAGATCCGACGTCTCGACCGTCGCGCCGCACCAGATGCGCAGGCCGGGCGGTGCGTCGCGATAGGCACCGATATCGTAGGCGACGCCTTCCTTGTCGAGCACCGACACCAGCCCCTTGGCGAAAGCCGCCTGCCCGTCGGCGTCGAGCTCGGACACGTCCGGATCGGTGAAGGACAGGCAGACGGACGTGTTCGACCGTGTCGCCGGCTGGACGGCGAGATGACCGAGCCAGGAGGATTTGCCGACAAAGCGATCGAGGACGGCCGCATTGGCATCCGCCCTGGCGATCAGCGCGTCAAGGCCGCCGGTCGACTTCGCCCAGTTGAGCGCATCGAGGTAATCCTCGACGCACAGCATCGAGGGGGTGTTGATGGTCTCGCCCTTGAAGATGCCTTCGATCAGCTTGCCGCCCGAAGTCAGGCGGAAGATTTTCGGCAGCGGCCATGAAGGCTTGTAGGTCTCCAGCCGCTCGACGGCACGAGGCGACAGGATCAGCATGCCGTGAGCGCCCTCGCCGCCCAGCACCTTCTGCCAGGAGAACGTGACGACATCGAGCTTTTCGAAGTCGAGCCTCTGCGCGAATGCGGCGGAAGTCGCATCGCAGACGGTCAGGCCCTTGCGGTCCGCGGGAATGAAATCGCCGTTCGGCACGCGCACGCCCGACGTGGTGCCGTTCCAGGTGAAGACCACATCGCGGTCGAAATCGATCCTGGTAAGATCAGGCAGTTCGCCGTAGCCGGCTTCGATCTTGCGCACATCGGCGAGCTTCAATTGCTTGATCACGTCGGTGACCCAGCCGGAGCCAAAGCTCTCCCAGGCGACCATGTCGACGCCGCGCTCGCCGAGCAGCGACCACAGCGCCATCTCGACCGCACCGGTGTCCGACGCCGGCACAATGCCGATGCGATAACCCGCCGGGACCTGGAGAATCTCCCGCGTCAGCTCGATCGCCTGTTCGAGCTTGGTCTTGCCGATCTTGGCGCGGTGGGAACGGCCGAGCGCGGCATTGTTCAGCGCCTCGACCGACCAGCCGGGACGTTTTGCACAGGGACCTGAGGAAAAATTGGGGTTTGCCGGACGGAGTCCGGGCTTCGTATGCGTCGTCATCGTGGTCTATCCTTCCAGATAGTGGCCCCTCGTTGGGGAGGGGTGGCCCACGGACGGCGATATGCGTTCAGGCTTCGGGCGTCAAGAGGAAAGTTTTTGTCGCTGCCGGGATACCGGCGATCCCTGATCGGGATGTCGTGACTTCAAACGCAAACGGCGGACCCCGAAGATCCGCCGTCCTGAACCTCGTGCTCGCCGCGCCTACCAGAGATCGTAGCGCAGCCCGAGCTTGACCTGATGGTTGCTGATACCTTTTTTGACCGGATAGGAGGTCAGGCTCTCAGCCGTCACATATTCAGCGTCCGGAGCGGAGAAATACTGATAGCCCAGGTCGACGGAAACGTTCTTCGATACCTGATAGGCGAGGCCCGCATTCAGCGTGTAGGCCAGCGAGTACTGGGTCTTGCTGTCACTTACGGCGAAATCGTCCGTGTCGTCGCCATTGTCGGTGAAATAGCTTGCCGACAGGCTGCGCTTGCTGCGGACGACCCCGATACCGGCGCCGAGATAGGGTGTGATGCCGACATAGGTGCCAAGATCGACATAGCCGTTGAGTATGCCCGACAAGGCGTAGTTCTTCAGGGATGCCGACGCCACGGTCGGCTCTGCCGCAGTCGCTGAATCGTCATAGCCGACGCCGATCTCGTTGCCAGGCAGATAGCCGAGATTGAGGTCGGCGCGCAGATAGTCGTTGAAATGGTAGCCGAAGCCGATGCTGGCAAAGATCGGATCTTCTTTGTCGCTGAAGCTTGCAGGTGGCGAAGGTGTGAAGGCGAAATCCTCATTTTTGAAGCTCTTCTGCGCCAGATAGGAGACGTCGCCGCGCAGGTACCAGCCGGAACCGACCTCGACCGGGACATAGTCGGGCGCCTGGTCGACATAGATCGGCGGGTCATAATCGGCCGCGTGCACCGGCGTCAGCGGCAGGAGGGCTAGTGCACCGAGCGCCAGCGCCATACGCGATGTAAGTTTCATGGTCCCCGACTCCCGAATTTGGCGCAGCCCGCAATCGCAGCGGCAGCCATCGTTTCAAGGAGCATTGTTAACCATAGTGGTTAAGTGCCGGTTAAGGCTAACAGAGCGTTAGCGAATTCATTTCCGCTGTCGATTCCAGGCGGCCCAAACGAAAAACCGCCCGGCTTGAGGCCGGACGGTTTTCGAAGAATTCAAGTGATGTAGATGGCGTTACTTGGTGTAGATCGGCTCGGGTTCGGGCTGGTAGGCCACGACCGGCGCGGCGCAACCATTGCTGCCACCGAACTGGTAGCGCAGGCCACCGCGCACTTCGTGCGTGTTGATGCCACGGTCGAAGCCGGGACCGGAGCTGGTGATGTTCCAGTCGAACATGCGGCCGCCCTGAATATGGGAGAAGCGGTAGCCGGCATCGAGAATGATCTTGTCGGTCAGGCAGTACGAAGCGCCGGCCATCAGACCGTAGGCGAAACGCCAGCTTGATCTGCCGGGATTGAACTCGGTGGTGTTCGGGTCGTAGACATCATCCCACTTGACGCGGGCGCCGCCGATGCCGGCGCCAACGTAAGGCGTGATGCCATGGTAGGTGCCGAGATCGACATAGGCATTCGCCAGCAGCAACAGGGCGCTCATCTTCGATACTTCGGTCGAAGTACCGTTGATGTCCGAGGTGCCCCCGTTGAAGTTCGACTTGAACCAGTAGTCGGCGGTCAAATCGGTCCGGAAGTGATCGTTGATCTTGTAGCCGACGCCGGCGCCGAGCGAGAAACCGCCCTTGAGTTTGCCGAAATCGAAGCTTCTGGTGCCGGGCGTAACCGTACAGTTACAGGGATCGACGGTGTAGGTCATATAGTCGATGCCGCGCACGGTCGACTTGTGATAGTCGATGTCGCCGCGGATGTACCAGCCGCCGACCTCGACCGGCTGCTCGTAGACAGCCTGAGGCGGAGCCTCTTCGACCATCGGTTCCGGCAGGTCGGCTGCGAACAGCGGTCCTGCCAGGCCTGCGAACAGGAAGGCGAGCAGGACCTTTCTTGCTGTCTTGAACATGCTTGTCACCCCTGAGAAGCTCGGAACGGCGAATCCGTCCGAAATGCGATTGGCTTTCAGTCGTGGATAATGAATTGCAAAGGTTAAAAGGCGTTTAACCCTGTTGCTTAACCACGAATCTCGAAACTCTAGGGATTGGCGCGAGATTTACGGGCACCGAAAAAAGTGGCGGCTGACAAGAAAAAGCCCGCCGAGGGGCGGGCCTTGGACCGGTTAAGGGAGCGCGGCGCGCCTGGTTGTCCGATCCACGTCCTGCTGGACGCGCTGGGGTCAGGCGGCGCTGCGCGTTTCCGAGATGACTTCAACGATGCCGTTGACGACGGACTCGACCAGTTGCGGGTCGTCGCCTTCGGCCATCACGCGGATCAGCGGTTCTGTCCCTGATGGCCGGATAACCAGCCGTCCGGTCTTGCCGAGGCGGTTACGGGCGTCTTCGATGGCGGCCTTGACCGGCGCCTCCTCGAGCGGCTTGCCGCCGGAAATATGGACGTTCTTCAGAAGCTGCGGCACCGGTTCGAACTTTTTCGACAGTTCGCTGACCGGCCGCCCCTGCCGCTTGATGCAGGCCAGCACCTGCAGCGCCGAGACCAGGCCGTCGCCGGTCGTCGAAAAGTCGGACAGCACGATATGACCTGACTGTTCGCCGCCGACATTCAAGCCGTGCGCGCGCATATGCTCGACGACATAACGGTCGCCAACCTTGGTGCGGTGCAATTGCAGCTTCATGCCGCCGAGGAAGCGCTCGAGGCCGAGATTGGACATCACCGTCGAAACGACGCCGCCGCCCGCAAGCCGCCCGCTCTGGTGCCAGGATTCGGCGATCAGCGCCATGATCTGGTCGCCATCGACGATCGCGCCGTTTTCATCGACGATGACGACGCGATCGGCGTCGCCGTCGAGCGCGATGCCGATGTCGGCGCGCACTTCGTGCACCTTCTTTTGCAGGCCGGCCGGATGGGTCGAGCCGCATTCCTTGTTGATGTTGAAGCCGTTGGGCTCGACATTGATGGCGACGACTTCGGCGCCCAGTTCCCACAGCGCCTCGGGCGCCACCTTGTAGGCCGCGCCATTGGCGCAATCGACGACGATCCTCAAGCCCGCGAGCGACATCGAGCGCGGCAAGGTGCGCTTGGCGAATTCGATGTAGCGGTCATGCACGCCGTCGACGCGCTTGGCGCGGCCAAGCCCGTCGGAATCGGCGAGCGCCAGTTCGATATCCTTGTCGAGCATGCTCTCGATGCGCTCCTCGATTTCGTCGGAGAGCTTATAGCCGTCGGGTCCGAACAGCTTGATGCCGTTGTCGTAATAGGGGTTGTGCGAGGCCGAGATCATGACGCCGATATCGGCGCGCAGCGAACGCACCAGCATGGCGACAGCCGGCGTCGGGATCGGGCCGAGCAGGAACACGTCCATACCGGCGGCACAAAGACCGGCGACCATGGCATTCTCGATCATATAGCCGGAAAGCCTGGTGTCCTTGCCGAGTACGACACGATGTCGATGGCTGCCGCGCTGGAAGGAAAGGCCGGCGGCCATGCCGACCCGCATCGCGATTTCAGCCGTCATCGGAAACTTGTTGGCGCGTCCGCGAATGCCGTCCGTGCCGAAATAATTCCCTGCCATGCTAGTCAGCTTCCTCGACGTTTCTTCCCCGGCACGTCATGCCACAATTGGCCAGGGCGCTATGATCACATTGTGTGATTATACGTTACCAATCCTTAGAAAACCATTGTTGTGCACTGCACACATGTGGCCGCAACCTGACATGCCCAGACTGCCATGTTGCAATATACAAGTCATGCGAGCCTTTCAGCGCGGATGCACCAGCAAAATCTTGCTTTGGACCAGGCAACAAACAACGATTTCATCACCTTATCGGGAGAAACCGGTCTTCGGCGATATATACGCCACTTAGCATCTGGCGCAACCGCCCGTTGAGCGTTATTGATTTGCAGGGACGTATCATGGGCTGCTGCAACGGAGAAACGCTATGCTCATCCACCGACTTGCCACTTTGACCGGCCTCGCCGTCGCGACCTTGTTCCTGGCCGCGCCAGCCAACGCACTGACGATGGCCGAGTGCAGCACGAAGTATAACGCCGCCAAGGATGCGGGGACACTTGCCGGAGCGACCTGGAATCAGTTCCGCAAGGCTCAATGCGGCACCGATGCCGCGGCAACCACCGACGCCAAGCCAGCCGACACCAAGAAGGCCGCGGAAACGAAGCCGGCCAAGGCTGCCAAGGCTGCCGCCGCGACGGACGACAGCACAGCCAAGGGCCTGACGGCGAAGGAATGCAGCACCAAATACCAGGCGGCGAAGGCTGCCGGCACGCTGAACGGCATGAAGTGGAACGACTTCCGCAAGTCCGAATGCGCCGCCGGTGCATCCGCCGCTGCCGCCGCCAAGCCGGCAGCCACCAAGGCAGCCGCGGCTCCCGCCGACGGCAAGGGCCTGAGCATGGCCGAATGCAGCACCAAGTATCAGGCTGCCAAGACGGCCAACACGCTGAAAGGCATGAAGTGGAACGACTTCCGCAAGGCCGAATGCGGTACCGGCGCCTCGGATGACGACACCGTGCCGGCCGCCGACGAGGCGAGCTACACCAAGGAGCCGGCAAAGCCGACCACGGCCGCACCCAAGGGCGTCACTTTCCCGTCCGCGATCTCGGCTAAATATGCCAGCGAGACCCCCGGTAAAGGCCGCATGCACACTTGCCTCGACCAGTACTATGCCCTCAAGGACGCCAATGCGCTTGGCGGCCTGAAGTGGATCCAGAAGGGCGGCGGCTTCTACAGCCTGTGCAACGCCAAGCTGAAGAGCTGATCGCTTAGCCATAGTCTCCAAACAAAGGCCCGCGCATCGCAAGATGCGCGGGCTTTTTTGTTGCGCGAAGACGCACACTGCCTTGCTCGCATCTGCATGTCGCCGGGCTGCTGGCATCATCAATTCGCCTACACTGCCCACCGCCAAGCTCATCGGTAGTCCGAAAAGATTCTGTTGAACATATAAAGAACAAACCATATACAAAAAGACGTCAAACTTATCATCAACCAGGAGGGTCTTATGCACAGTTTGAAATTGGCGGTATTGGCTGCGACCGCATTTGTCGCTTGGAGCGTCGCCCCCGCAAGCGCACTGACGATGAAGGAATGCGGCGAGACCTATCGAACAGCCAAGGAAGGCGGCACTCTGAACGGCATGGACTGGACGGCTTTTCGCAAGGAGAAGTGCGCGACATCAGCAGCGGACAGTGTCAGCGAGGATACGGTCAAAACCGAGCCGCAGACGAAAAAGGAAACCAGCGCAGCGGTCGCCCCCACTGTAGCGCCCGCGGGCGTGACATTCCCGACCACGCTGGCCGCCGAGTTCAAGACCGAAAAGCCCGCGAAGGCGCGCATGAAGACCTGTCTCCAGGGCTACCATGGCAACAAGGACGCGGGCACGTTGAACGGCCTTCGCTGGATCCAGAAGGGCGGCGGTTATTACAGCCTGTGCAATGCCAAGCTGAAGAGCTGAGCGACAAGACATCTGAAGAAGAGAAGGCCTGCGAACCGCAGGGTTCGCGGGCCTTCTTGTTGCCTTCGAGGGCACGCCAGCGGCGACGTTGCCAATCTCCCCCGCAAGGGGGAGATTGGCTATCACCTAGGCTTTCGCCAATCGTCATCGTCGCAGATGCGAGGTCGCGGACAACTCCTCCCCAACGCCAAAAACAAAAAACGCCGCGGAGCAAGCCGCGGCGTTCGATGAAATCAGTGGTCAAGCTCAGCTCGATGGCTGCGGTTCCATGCCGCCTTCGGGCTCCGGCCCCTTCTTGCGGCGGCCGCCGGACTTCGGCACGGCAGAGCCACGGCTCGGCGGCGTGTCGTCGCCAAGGTCGCGCGCTGGCTTGTGGCCGGCGATCAACTGCTTGATCTCCTCGCCGGACAGCGTCTCGTATTCCAGCAGGCCCTGCGCCAGCGCGATCCATTCCTTCTTCTTCTTGGTCAGGATGGACTTCGCCGATGAGTAGGCCTCGTCGATCAGGCGGCGCACTTCGGCGTCGATGATCTGCGCCGTTTCTTCCGACACGTTCTGCGTGCGCGCCACCGAGTGGCCGAGGAACACTTCTTCCTGGTTGTCGCCATAAGCGACATGGCCGAGCTTGTCGGAAAAGCCCCAGCGTGTGACCATGGCGCGCGCCAGTTTGGTCGCCTGCTCGATATCCGAAGAGGCACCCGAGGTGATGTTTTCCTTGCCGAACTTGAACTCCTCGGCGACACGGCCGCCCATCATGATGGCGAGCCGCGAGATCATGTATTTGTAGCTCATCGAATAACGGTCGCCTTCGGGCAACTGCATGACCATGCCGAGCGCGCGACCGCGTGGGATGATCGTGGCCTTGTGCAGCGGATCGGCCGACGGCACGTTCAGCGCGAGAATGGCGTGGCCTGCCTCGTGGTAGGCGGTCAGCTCCTTCTCGGCCTGCGTCATGGCCGACGAGCGGCGCTCGGCGCCCATCATGATCTTGTCCTTGGCGTCCTCGAATTCGGCCATGGTGACGAGGCGCTTGTTGCGCCGTGCCGCCATCAGCGCGGATTCGTTGACGAGGTTCATCAGGTCAGCGCCGGAAAAGCCCGGCGTACCGCGCGCGATCACCTTGAGGTCGACATTGGGCGCCAGCGGCACGTTGCGCACATGCACCTTGAGGATCTTCTCGCGGCCGACGATGTCGGGGTTCGGCACCACGACCTGGCGGTCGAAGCGGCCTGGCCTGAGCAGTGCCGGATCGAGCACGTCGGGCCGGTTGGTGGCAGCGATCAGGATGATGCTTTCGTTGGACTCGAAGCCGTCCATCTCGACCAGGAGCTGGTTCAGCGTCTGCTCGCGTTCGTCATTGCCGCCGCCGAGGCCGGCGCCGCGATGACGGCCGACAGCGTCGATTTCGTCGATGAAGATGATGCAGGGCGCGTTCTTCTTGGCCTGGTCGAACATGTCGCGGACGCGGCTTGCACCGACGCCGACGAACATCTCGACGAAGTCAGAACCGGAAATGGT
Organism: Mesorhizobium sp. M0011; assembly: GCF_040324155.1. Taxonomy (NCBI): domain Bacteria; kingdom Pseudomonadati; phylum Pseudomonadota; class Alphaproteobacteria; order Hyphomicrobiales; family Phyllobacteriaceae; genus Mesorhizobium; species Mesorhizobium sp. M0011. The sequence continues at coordinate 19,232 of NZ_JAMYVQ010000017.1, forward strand.
GAAGAACGGCACATTGGCTTCGCCGGCAACCGAGCGGGCGAGCAGCGTCTTGCCGGTTCCCGGAGGGCCGACAAGCAGCACGCCGCGCGGAATCTTGCCGCCGAGCCGCTGGAATTTCTGCGGATCGCGCAGGAACTCGACGATCTCTTCCAGATCTTCCTTGGCTTCGTCGACGCCGGCAACGTCCTGGAAGGTGACGCGGCCATGCGCTTCGGTGAGCAGCTTGGCCTTCGACTTGCCGAAGCCCATGGCGCGACCGGAGCCGGACTGCATCTGGCGCATGAAGAATATCCAGACGCCGAGGATGAGGATCATCGGCAGCCACGAGATCAGATAGCCGAACAGCGAATTGGAACCGTCTGTTTCAGGCCGCGCATTGATGGTGACGTTCTTGTCCTGCAGCCGCGAGACCAGCGAAGGATCGCCGGGCGAATAGGTCTGGAAGCCGCTGGCATTGTCGGTGTAGGTGCCGCTGATACGGGCGCCCGCGATGGTCACCGTCTTGACCCGGCCCGCCGCGACATCCTGCAGGAACTGCGAATAAGGCACATCGCTGGAGGCCCCTCGCGTCTGCGGCGTCTGAAACAGATTGAACAGGGCTATGAGCAGGACCGCTATGATCGCCCAGAGCGCGAGGTTGCGATAGTTCGGATTCATCAATTGTCCCGTTGGCGTCCGCGGGGCGGACACGCGTCATGAGAGGAAACTTGCGCCTAACATAGGGAGAGCGTCCCCCCTTGCCAAGCAGAACAGCACGTCTGGGTTAAGCTTTCGCGCAACCATCAGCCGGCACTGTGGCCGCTGAAAGGCAAGGGCGGCACCGGGGCCGCGCCAATCAGCCCGGCCACGGCCCGCGCCGGCGCCAGGTCGAAGGACGGCAGGAAGCGGGCAAAGGGCGCAACGACCGGCCGCACTTCAACCGCCATTGGCGCCCGGCTATCCCCCGACAAATCAAGGCATTCACCGGCCTGCCACAACGCCGGCTCGGCGGCGAGCGCGGCGCGCATCAGGCTCGGCGGGGTTTTTCCATCGCCCTTCGCCAGCCGCTTCGCCGCTGCTGCGCCGAACGGGGCAATCAACAATGCGCTGCTGCTGTCGTTCAATGTGATGCGCCGGCGGCCATCCCAGACGGTGCCGTCCGTGATGGCAGCGGCGGAGGGCAGGCCGCGCGCCTCGCGGCGCAGGAAGATGCCGGAGCGCCGGGAATCCACAACCGTCCGCGACAATGTGGCGCAAAGAAATCCAGCCCTCAGCCGACCGAACAGAGCCTCGCTGCGGGCCTGATCCGGCAGGAAGGCAATTCCGCCGGTCATGGCCAGCAGGATACGCAACGCATAGACGGCCGCTCGCTCGTCACCTGTGTTCAGCAAAAGCGGATCAAGACGAATGAGCCCGCAGGACAGCCGGGTCGCGAAATCGCCGATCAAACTTGCGGCGGCGAGGCCGAGTTGACTGCGCGCGCGGCCCTCATGCGCGGCCAACGCCAGTGCATCGCCGATGCGCTGTGCACCGTTGCCGTCGGCAAGGGCTGCCCGCATGCGCGGCCGCTCGAAAGCCTCGTCGGCATTGGTCGGGTCGTCGGCCCAGCCGACATTCTCACGCCGCAGGACATCTCGCAGCGCCGCGCGCCGCAACCCGAGAAGTGGCCGAACGATCCACTCGCGCCAGTCATACAAGGTGGCCGGCGCCATGCCGGCAAGTCCCCGGCCTGCCATTTCGGCATGGCCTTGGCCCTCGTCCCGCGCCAATCCTTCTGCGCGCGCTTGCCGCATCAGCACCGTCTCCGCCTGGTCATCGGCGGTATGGCCGGTGAGGATCATGCCGACGCCTTCGGCTTGTGCCGCTTCGGACAGCAGCCGGTAGCGCGCCTCGCGAGCGGCGGCGGGCAGGCCGGTCGATGGCTTGGGGCCCGACCATGTCAGGATGCGGTGTGAAATTCCGAGTCTGGCGCACAGCTTCGCCACTGCTTGCGCTTCCGCAGCCGAACCGGACCGCAAACCGTGGTCGATCGTCACCGCCAGCAGCTTGGTTGCCGGCGCCGTACGGTCGAGATGGTGTCTGAGAAGAAGGAGCAGGGCGGTCGAGTCGCTGCCGCCGGACACGGCCGCAACAGCGCCGCTGGTAAAATCGATATGCGAAAAAGGGTTAGACGAAAGGTCCGGCTCGGTGTCGAGCATAATGCATGTCGCCCAAAGTGATCCCGGTTTCAGGACAACGACATGTAGGACAAGGATCAGCAGGCAGCCAGAGCCTTCTCCTGCTTGACGCGTTCCTTGAGCGCGCTGGAAATATCGGGGTAGCGCTTGCCGACCTCGCTGAAAGTGGCGCAGGCAACGTCGTGCTGCTTGAGGCCGACCAGCGACACGCCGAGCTTCAGCAACATGTCGGGAGCTTTCTTGGCCTTGGGGTAGTCCTTGCTGGCGGCAAGGAACGTCTCGGCCGCGTCGCGGTATTTCTGCTGGCCGAGCAATGACTCGCCCAACCAGTAATGCGCGTCCGCCGCCTTCGCATCCCTGGGGAAGCGGGCGATGTGGTCGCGAAAACCCTGCTCGGCGGTGCCGTAGTCGCCCGAGAGGATGAACTGGTATGAGTTGCGGTAAAGCTCCTCCGGGTTGTTGGTGGCGGGCAACGCCGCGACTACCGTGTCGGACTTGCCGGCCTTGGGCGCCGCCCCGGCGACTGGCGCGGTGTCCTGCGCCGGCGCGGTCGATTGTGTGTTGCCGCCGGCATCGATGACATTGCCATTCTTGTCGACGGTGATGGTGCCGAAATTCTTTTCCGGCGCTCCCGTACCGGGAATAACCTTGCCGGGGTCGCCGTCGGGAGATTCGACGATGACGTCCTCGACCGTCTTGCCGCCTGCCGATTGATCGTTGGCGGGCGCGGCGCCGGCTCCAGCCGGCGCCCGGATTGCCGGGGCCGCCGCCACGTCGTTGTCGGTGCCGGTGGTGGCGTCCGATTTCTTCTGCGCCGGCGGCTGCCCGCCTTGCGTGCCGCCACCTTCCAGCTGCTGGAAGCGGAATTCATTATCTTCCTGCTGCTTGCGAATCTGCTCCTGCATCTGCAGGACCTGGAAATTGAGTTCCTCGATCTTGCCGTTCATCTGCCGCAGCTGCTCTTCCAGGCTGGTGACAGCGGCAGGATCGGACTGCACCAGCTGAACCTGGTCCGGTTTCTTCTTTTGACCAAAAAAGCCCGGCAATTCGATACTGGGAAGATGGAAGGTAAAGCCGCTGTCGGTTGATTGCCCTGTGCCACTAGCCAAGGCGGTGACGCCTGATAGGAGCAGCAGCGCAAGCGTGCCGCTCAGAACCGATCTCAAATGCATGTGCCTCTCGCAGTGATTTCGTTAGCTTGTTCGCGCCTTCCAATCAGAATGGGACCAGCCAAGCGCCCTCGGCTCATAGCAGGAGCCGAGACTTCGGCCAAATTTTGTTTCGAGCATCCGGATATGAAAAAGGCGGCCCCAGTGCCGCCTTTCGCGCAGGTATGTTGCATTTTTACCGCTAGACGGCCGCGCGTTCTTTGACGCGCCGGTCGGCTGCGTGATGCCTCAGGAGCCAGCACCGCTGAGCGTGGTGACCGCGCGGCGATTCTGCGACCAGCAGGAGATGTCGTCGCAAACCGCGACCGGACGTTCCTTGCCGTAGGAAATGGTCTTGAGACGGCTGGCCGAGACGCCCTTGGCGACAAGGAAGTCACGGGTGGCGGCGGCGCGGCGGGCGCCGAGCGCCAGATTGTATTCGCGCGTTCCGCGTTCGTCGGCATGGCCTTCGACGACGATGGCATACTGCTTGTACTGATTCAGCCACTGCGCCTGGCGCGAGAGCGTCGTCTGCGCGTCGGCACGGATCGAGGTCGAGTCCGTATCGAAGAAGATGCGGTCGCCAATGTTGACGGTGAAGTCCTGCGCCGAGCCGGGCGTCGCCGCGCCGGCGCCGTTGAGGCCAAGATCGGCCGCGTTGTTCGGCGTCTTCTTCGAGGCGCAACCGGCGATGGCGAGCATCGCCACCAGCGCGATCATGACCGGGTTTCTGGTAAGTGCTGCGATACGGCCCATGCCGCCTCTCCTTCGTATTTCGAGTGATCTACTTTGAGTGATTTCGTTGATCACCCAGTAACCACGTTTGGGTTAACCGGCATTCAAGAAACACGGTTAAATTTTGGTTTAAGCTGCCCGTCCGCAGCCGTTTCGGCCTGAAGCCACAGTTCACGCGGACCCTAGGCGTAAATACGGCCAAAAGGCGGCCAAGGCATGGAAAAGGGGCCGAAACGGCCCCTTCTCAGCATGTGTGGCAATTCAGCCGAACCTATTCGAGCAGCGGCGACCAGGCCGGGTCCGAAGCGAAGTTCGCCGTTGGGATCGATTGCTCGTTGCGTCCGGTCAGATCGACCGAAACCAGTTTGGGGCCACCGGCGGAATCGCGGAAGAACATCAGCACGCGGCCGTTCGGCGCCCAGGTCGGTCCCTCCTGCTGGAAGCCGGAGGACAGGATGCGCTCTCCCGAGCCGTCGGTCTTCATGACGCCGATCTGGAATTCGCCGCCGGTCTGCTTGGTGAAGGCGATGAGGTCGCCGCGCGGCGACCATACCGGTGTCGAATAGACGCCGTCGCCAAAGGAGATGCGGGTCTGACCAGAGCCGTCGGCGCCCATCACGTAGATCTGTGCGCGGCCGCCACGGTCGGAGGTGAACACCACCTTGCTGCCGTCGGGCGAATAGGACGGCGAGGTGTCGATGGCGGTCGAATTGGTCAGCCGCGTCGTCGAACGGCTGCGCAGGTCCATAGCGAAGATGTTGGAATTGCCGTCGTCGCGCAGCAAGCTCATGATCACCTTCTGGCCGTCGGGCGAAAAGCGCGGCGCAAAGGTCATGCCGGGGAAATTGCCGACCAGTTCGCGCTGCCCCGTTTCGATCTGCAGCAGGTAGACCCGCGGCTGGCCGCTCTCATACGACATGTAGGTGATTTCCTGCCGGTTCGGCGAGAAACGCGGCGTCAGCACGATCGACCTGCCGTCCGAGAGATAGCGCACATTGGCGCCGTCCTGGTCCATGATCGCGAGGCGCTTCTTGCGCGCATTCTTGGCGCCGGATTCGTCGATGAAGACGACGCGGGTGTCGAAATAGCCTTTTTCGCCGGTCAGCCGCTCATAGATGGCGTCGGCGATGATGTGGGCGACACGCCGCTGATTGGCGTCGTTGGCGAAGAACTGCTCGCCGGCCATCTGCTGGCCGGCAAAGGTATCCCACAACCGGTACTGGGCGCGGATGCGGCCGTCGGCTTCTTTGCTGACGCTGCCGGTGACCAGCGCCTGCGCGTTGATCACCTTCCAGTCGTCGAAGCGCGGCGCTGCATCGGGGTTGGTGATCTTCTCGATAAAGGCGCTCTTGTCGATCGGAGCGAACAGACCCGAACGCTTCAAATCGGCGGTGACGATCTGCGAAATCTGCGCCCCAAGCGCGTCGCCGCCCTGGAAATCTGTGATGGCGATCGGCAGCGGCTCGACGTTGCCCTTGTTGACGTTGAGCTCGACGAGCGCCAGCGCCGGCAACGTGCCTGCCGCGGTCATGCCCATCGCCATTGCTGCGACCATCAGGAGCGGCTTGAGGATTGATTTCATGTCTTCTCGCTTCTCGTACTGATTTTCGGATACGCGGGCCGCCTTAGAGGCCCAGCATCTCCCTTGGATCGAAGGTGACGCGGACGTCGGCCCAGATGTCCTGCTTGCCGGCGGGAACTTGCAGGCCGGTGACATCGCATTTTTGCACCGCACGAACGGCACTTTCGTCGAACTGGCGATTTCCGCTCGACTTTTCGACCGCCGGGCGCCCGTCCAGCTTGCCGGAACCATCCAGGTTGAACCGCACCACGACGACGAAGTTCTCGGAACCTTCCAGGCCCGCGGGAAGGGTCCAGCAGCCGCCAAGCTGGCTTTCCAGGGCGCCCATTTCGGACCTGGAAAGCTTCTGGCCCTGATCCTTGTCGCCGCCGAGCGATGCCTGCTGGGTCGAGCGCTTGGCGCCGCCGCCGGATGGCTTCTGCTTGTCGAGCAGCGCGGAGATCTCGTCGGCGTTGAATTGCTTGTCATCGGACTTCGGCTTCGACGACGCTTCCTTGACCGGCTTGTCGGCGTTCTTGCGCTCCGGCGCCTTGGCGCTTTCGGCCTGCGCCGGCTGCGGCTTCGGCCGTGCCTCCGGCGCGGGCGCCGAGTCGGGCAACTGCGTCGCCTCGGCGGGGGGCTCCTGCGCTATGGCTTCGGCGACGGCGTCGGGCTTGACCTCGGGCGTCGGATCGATGGCGGCGGTCTTGTCCTGCGGCGGCGGGGTTGGCGCCGGCTTGGCCGGTGTCGGCTTGGGGTCGGGCTGCTTGACCGGCTCGGGCTTGACCTCTTCCTTGGGCGTCGGCGCCGGCGCCACTTCCGTTGCCGGGGTGGGCTTGGGCTTCTCCTGCGGCTTCGGCACGTCCTCGGGCTTCGGCTTTTCGATCGGGGTCGGCGCGGGCGGCGGAGCCGAGGTCATGTCGACGGGCTTGGGCTTGGCTTCCGGCGTTATCGGCTTGTCCGTGTCGACGCTGTTCTCGCCCACCTTCTGCGCATCCGGAACGATGTCCGGGCGCTGCGTCGGCACGGGTGCCGGCTTTTCATGCATCACGGCCTTCTTGTCGCCCTGCAACGTCTGCGCGATGGCTTCCATCGGCACGATATCGACCGCGACCGACTCGACGTCGGACGACGGAAGCGCGGCCGGCGCCGTCAGCGTGAACAGGCCGAAGGTCAGCGCCGCCGTATGCAAGATCACCGATGTGGTGAGGCCGGTCTTCATCGCGCGTCTATTGGTCCTGTTCCTGCAGTGAAACCAGCCCGATGTTCTTGTAGCCAGCGGCCGAAATGCGGGCCATCACCTTCATCGCCGTGCCATAGTCGGTGGACTTGTCGCCGCGGATGAAGATGCGCTCCTCATAGCCGGTCTTCGAGATCGCCTGCAGCTTGGCTACCAGCTCCTCGATCGGGATCTCGGTTTCCTGGAGATAGATCTGGCCGGCGGCGTTGATCGAGACGGTGATCGGCTGCGTGTCGGCATTCATCGCCTTGGCCTGCGTATCCGGCAGGTCGATCGGCACGCCGACCGTCAGCATTGGTGCGGCGACCATGAAGATGATCAGCAGCACCAGCATCACGTCGACCATCGGCGTGACGTTGATCTCGGACATCAGTGCATGGTGACGGCCGCGCCGCCTGTGGCCGCGTCCGCCGCGTCCTCCCATGCCCATGGACATACCCATCTGCTACTCCTCAGGCCTTGGGGGCCACTTTTTCATCGATTTGGCGCGAGAGTATGGCGGAGAACTCGTCGGAGAACCCTTCCATGCGCACGGCTATCTTGCTCGCGTCGGACGACAGCTTGTTGTAGGCGATGACGGCCGGAATGGCGGCGAGCAGGCCGATGGCCGTCGCCAGCAACGCTTCGGCAATGCCGGGCGCAACCACCGCGAGACTGGTGTTCTTGGAGCCGGCGATCGCCTGGAACGAGGTCATGATGCCGATGACGGTGCCGAACAGGCCGATGAAGGGTGCCGCCGAGCCGGTGGTGGCGAGGAAACCGAGGCGGCCTTCCAGCTTTTCCATCTCGCGGGTCAGCGCCAGGTCCATCGCCTTGTCGATGCGGGTCTGCAGGCCGAGCGGCGTTTTGGCGCCCTTCTCGAAACTCTTCTTCCACTCGCGCATGGCGGCGACGAAAATGGCGCCCATGCCGGTGGTCTTGCGGTCGGCGAGCGTGCGGTAGAGCTCCTCCAGCGACTGCCCCGACCAGAACACCTGTTCGAACCGGTTGAGCGCCAGCCGCATGCGGGCATAGGAAACCAGCTTGTCGACGATGATCGCCCAGGTCCAGACCGAGGCGCAGAGCAGGCCGATCATGACCAGCTTGACCACCCAACTGGCCGAAACGAACAGCGACCAAACCGACAATTGCGCGCCCGGGTCGGCGAGTGCGATATTTTCCATCGTTACGTCCTTAAGATTTTCCGGGCGAAGCTGGCGGCTGGCCCCTGGCATCCTTGTGGTCGGTTCGCATGAAGCTACCGGAACAACCCCCCAACTGTGCCGTTATCGGCCTTTTCGGGGCAAATATTGGTGAAAGGAAGGCGTTCGATAACGCCAATCTTCACCAATCTCTTCATGAACCGTTATGGTTAAGGATGGGTTAGTATATAAGGCGCGGCGCATTGCCACGCCCCGCGGCAAGGCCATCAATTCAATGGCTGCGCCTAGGGTGTGCTGAGATTCAGGTCAGGCCGAGCCGAAAACGGTAGATTCCGAGAACCGGAGCGGAGCGTACTTTTCGTACGCGAGCACCGGAAGCGCAGGAAGCTGCTGTTTGCAGGCCGGCATCACCTGAATATCAGCGCACCCTCGGCATGAACGCCGCCAGCCATTCCTTGGGAAAACGCCTTGGGCGGCCATTCTCGCCGATGATCGCCGCCTCGACCTTGGCCTCGACCAGCACCTCGTCGCCGCGCTTGAGCTGCTGCGCCATGAAGATGCGCGCGCCGGAAATCTCCTCGGTGCGGGTGTCGACCGTCAGGATGTCGTCGATACGGGCGGGGCCGCGAAAGTCGATCTCCATGCGGCGCACCACCCAGACTATTCTTTCGCCATGCTTGCCGTCGGCAAGCTCGGTGTGGTGCACGCCGGTCAGCCGGAGATAGTCGGAGCGGCCGCGTTCGAAGAATTCGAGATAGCGCGCATGGTAGACGACGCCGGAGAAATCCGTGTCGGCATAATAGACCCGCGCCATCAGCCGGTGGCCGAACGCCGTCAGCGCACCGGAAAGCCCAGCCAGCAGCGTCGCCGATTCACCATGATCGCCCATTGCGCTTCCTTTTTCAGCCCCGACGAGGCACCTGTTTCCCGCGTGGCACAGCATCGGATGGCACTGTTGACGGCGATGATCAAGACCTTGATGGCGGCGCTGCTTGTGCTCGCGGCCTTGGCGTGGCCCAGCCAGGCGGCGAGCTTTTCGATGAAGCGCGGCCTCAATCTCGACCAATGGGTCACATGGCCCGGCGAAGACCAATGGGGCGACGCCAAGGCCATCCTGCCCTATCCGGAGTGGCGCAAATTCCTTGGAGAGAACGATCTCAAGGCACTGAAGGATGCCGGCCTCGATTTCCTGCGCATGCCGGTCGACCCTTCGCCTTTCCTGTCCGACCAGACCGTGGCCTTGCGTGACGACCTCTATGCCAGCGTGCTGGACTCCGTGCGCATGATCAACCGCGCCGGACTGAAAGTCGTCGTCGACATGCACCTGATCCCGGCCGGCGGCAGCCGCAAGATCGGCATGGCGCAAGTGATGGAAGACCCGCGGACCTTCGACGCCTATCTCGAGATGGTGCGCAAGATGGCCCGCACGCTGGCCGGCGAAGATCCCAGACAAGTGGCTCTCGAGCCGATGAACGAACCGATCGTCGACTGCGACAGCGACGGCACCAGCCTGTGGCCGGACCGCCAGCGCAAACTGTTCGCGGCAGCGCGATCCTCGGCCACCAAGCTAACCTTGATCCTGACTGGTGCCTGCTATTCCGCTGCGAACTCGCTGGAAAAGATCGACCCGAAAACAATACCGGACGACAACGTCATCTGGACCTTCCATTCCTACGATCCGTTCCTGCTCACCCATCAGGGCGCAACCTGGGCCGGCGACTTCATCCCCTATGTGACTGGCCTGCCCTATCCGCTGAGCGCGGTGCCCAAGGCACAGCTCGACGTGACGCTCGACACCATCCGCGCCAGGATCAAGGCCGAGGCGCCATGGACGCGGCAGAGCGGCCTGCTTGCCTATCTCGACGAACAGGTCGCCAGCATGGACAGCCCCGACAAACTGCTCGGCTTGATGGATGCGCCGTTCAAAAAGGTCGAGGCATGGGCGAAGGCCAACCGCGTCAAGCCGGAAGACATCACGCTGGGCGAGTTCGGCATGATCCGCCAGGAATATGGCAACGCCTATGTGATGCCCGCCGAGTACCGGGCCGTCTATGTCAGGGACATGATCGGGCGTGCCGAAGCACATGGCTTCTCATGGTCGGTGTGGAGCTATGGCGGTGCCTTCGGCATCGTCGACGCCTTCAACGGCGACAAGGCCGAGCCGGATGTAATGGACGTGGTCCGCGGGCTGCGTTGATCGCTCACGGGCGGCGCGCTGGAAAATTACTCTTCCTGGAACAGGTTGATCTGCTGCTGCGCCAGATCCTTCGGCGCGTCGAGGCCGAGATGGCGCCAGGCATTGGCCGTCAGCATGCGGCCGCGCGGCGTGCGCTGGATGAAGCCCTGCTGGATCAGGTAGGGCTCGATGATGTCTTCGATGGCGTCGCGCGGCTCGGATAGGCCGGCGGCGATCGTCTCGATGCCGACCGGCCCGCCGCCGAAATTGCGCGCGATCATGCTGAGGTACCGCCGGTCGAGCGCGTCGAGGCCGAGCGCATCGACCTCCAGCCGAGTGAGCGCCTCGTCGGCGATCTTGCGGTCGACATGGCCGTCGCCGGCCACCGAGGCGAAATCGCGCACACGGCGTAAGAGCCGGCCGGCGATGCGTGGCGTGCCGCGCGCACGCCGCGCGATCTCCAGCGCACCGTCGTCGCCAAGCGGCATTTGCAGGATGCGCGCGCCGCGCCGCACGATCTGCTCCAGCTCCTCGACCGTGTAGAAATTGAGCCGTACCGGAATGCCGAAACGGTCGCGCAGCGGATTGGTGAGCAGGCCGAGCCGCGTGGTGGCGGCGACGAGCGTGAAGCGGGCAAGGTCGATCTTGACCGAACGCGCCGCCGGTCCTTCGCCGATGATCAGGTCGAGCTGGAAATCCTCCATCGCCGGATAGAGGATCTCCTCCACCGCCGGGCTCAGCCGATGGATCTCGTCGATGAACAGCACGTCGCCTTCCTCGAGATTGGTCAGCAGCGCGGCAAGATCGCCGGCCTTGGCGATGACCGGGCCGGAGGTCGAGCGGAAATTGACGCCGAGCTCACGCGCCATGATCTGCGCCAGCGTCGTCTTGCCCAGACCGGGTGGCCCGACGAACAGTACGTGGTCGAGTGCCTCGTTGCGGCCTTTGGCGGCCTCGATGAACACTTTGAGATTGGCCCGCACCGCCGCCTGGCCGACGAAATCGTCGAGCGTCTGCGGCCGCAAGGTCTGCTCGGCATCCTCGCCGCGTTTTTCCGGCGCAATCAGGCGGGGCGACAGGCTCATGCGAGCAGTTCCATACTGGCAATGGACTTGGCGGCCCGCTGATCGAACGTGACTGTATGCGAGCAACCCAGATTTCGATTGTGCTCGGCGATCAGCGCATCGGCAAAATCTACCTGCGGCAAATTTGATCTTTCGAGCGCAATCACGATGGCATCGAAATCTTCGAACAACAGTGTCTTGACCTTCAACAGTCTCTGGATTGCCGCCTGCATCTGCTCTTTCGGTAGTCTGTAGCGCGAAATCAACGACCAGCTGAATTCCACCAGCACGATCAAGCTGACGAAGCCGGGAGCATCGTCGCTGAGGCCTTCGCCGAATGCGAGGGCTTTCGCCCGTTGCTCTGCATCGTCGTTCAGCACCATTCGAAGCAGAACGTTCGTATCAATGCCGATCGACGTCACTCGTCGCCCTCTCGTCCGCCTTGCGATCCGTCTCCGACAACATGCCTACCAACTGCATCCCGCACCGCGAGGTCGATTTCCTCCAGTGACGCCGGACCGCCGGGCGGATCGCCCAGAAATCCGGCGAGGTCCGCAAAGTCGAGATTGCGCGGCGTTCCAATCAGGTAGCCATCCATGACCGTCCAGGCGATCATGTCACCCGTTTTGAGTGATAGCGCATCCCGGACATCTTTTGGAATTGTAAGCTGACCCTTCGAGGTCAGACTGGCGTAAGCACCCATTTTCTTACTTTCTAAGAAATTTCCTACCAATCATATGATAGTTGGAATTTTCTTTTCCAACAACCATATCACCGCGCCAGTTCCTTCAGCCCGAAACGGATCAGCTTCGGCGCATCGGCATCCTCGCCCGCCGTCTTCAGCGCCGCCGCCACCGCATTGGCGGCGGTGTCGCGTGAATAGCCGAGATTGACCAGCGCCGAGACCGCGTCGGTGATCGGCGCCGGAGCCACGCCGTCGCCGAGCTCCTGTTTCAGGCCGATGGTGCCCGAGGCGGTGCCGGCATAGGCCGGCGCCTTGTTCTTCAATTCGGTGACGATGCGCTCGGCCACTTTCTTGCCGACGCCGGGCGCGCGCGAAACCATGGCGATGTCGCGCAGCGCAATGGCGTTGGCGAGATCCGCCGGCGCCAGCGTCGACAGGATGGCCAGCGCCACCTTGGCGCCGACGCCCGGCACATTGTTCATCAGCAACCGGAACCACTCGCGCTCGAGCTGCGACTGGAAGCCGTAGAGGCGCAGCATGTCCTCGCGCACATAGGTCTCGATGAACAGCACCACCGCTTCGCCGGGCGAAGGCAGCGCGGCCAGCGTGCGCGCCGAGCAATAGGCGACATAGCCGACGCCATGGATATCGACGAGACAATGGTCCTCGTCGACCTCGTCGAGCGTACCCTTGAGCTTGCCGATCATGCCAGACCTTTCATGGAAGATGGGCTCTCATGGGTGCGTCTCAGGAGAGATGATGTCGAGCTCCGGGAAGTAACTGCGGTAACGTGCGGCGTCGCGGGTCAAAAGACGATGTCCAGCGACGGTCGCGTGAGCGCCGATAAAGAAATCGGGCAAGGTTCTTTCCCTGATGCCCCCGGCCCGGCGATAGCGGGAATGCGTGACGCCCGCAAGGAATGCCGCGTCCCAAGGTACAAGTTCGCGATCCATCTCAAGCATGTCGACTGCTTTTCGAAGCGCCGTTTCCGTCACTATCAGTGGCGCGAGTTCGGACCAAATGATGGTGTTGACCACCAAGGCTCCATCACGGCGGCAGGAAGCAATCGCCGACGCCGACCATGTTGTCAGCGGTCCGGCCGGTCCCCAGACGTCGATCAGGACATTTGTGTCAATCAACGTCGAGATCTTCACGCGGCCCCCTCAACCACTCCATGTACTGATCGGTGGTCATGCCTCCCAGATCCAACGTCCCCTCCATCCGGTCGAGGACATCGCTGAACCTGCGCAATTTCTCTTCCTGGGAGAGGTTCTCCTTGACGGCAACCAGCCGAACGCCCTCGTCGGTGGCCACGAACTCCACTTCGGAGCCCGGGGCGATGCCCAGACGGTCCCTTATCGGCTTGGGGATTGTAACTTGCCCCTTGGTGGTCACGCGCATGGTAATACCTCTGCGGTATTACTTATCCCTGCAACGTGAACAAGTCAAGAACATAGCTAGCCGGCCAGCGCCATCCTGTAGGTCACGCTTTGCCGATGATGCGCGTGGCAGATGGCAATGGCCAGTGCGTCGGCGGCATGTTCGGTGTCGAAGACGGCTTTTGGCAACAGCACCTTCACCATCATGTGGATCTGCTTCTTGTCGCCATGACCGACGCCGATCACCGCCTTCTTGACGGCGTTGGGCGCATATTCGGCAACGACAAGCCCGGCACGCGCCGGCACCAGCATGGCGATGCCACGTGCCTGGCCGAGCTTCAGCGTCGCCACGGCGTCCTTGTTGACGAAGGTCTGTTCGACCGCCGCCTCGTGCGGCATCGCGCTGTGCAGGATATCCGCCAGCCCGTCATGCAGCTGGCACAGCCGCGTTGCCAGCGCCGCCTTGTCGTCGGACTTCACAGTGCCTGAAGCAATAAAGCGCAGCGAATTGCCGAGGCTTTCGACGATGCCCCAGCCGGTGCGCCGAAGCCCCGGATCGATACCGATGATGCGAATCGCTTCCGCCATTTGCCGACTTTACCTCCGGCCCACAGCGATGCCAGCGAAATGTGAACAAACCGGAAACAGAAAGACAGACCGAGGTCTAACCCCGAGCGAAAGCCGTGTTGAGCAGGCTGATCTGGTCGGAAACCGGATTGAGGCGGCGAGCCATCGGTTGCATGTCGATCAAGGCGCCCGAGCCATAGATCTCGTCGTCCATGCGGCGCACCAGTGCTTGCAGGCGCAGCGAGCGGGTGACGAGGTCGAGGAAATCCTCGGGCAGCTCGGCCCAGCCGGTGGCTTCGTCATGGGCGGAAGCGGTGTCGAGGCGCACCTTGGACTTTTCCGACGCGACCTGGTCGCGGGTCATCTCGCCGGAATTGGCGGCGCGCTGCAAAAGCAGCCAGGACGCAACCTGCATCAGCCTGGTGGTCAGCCGCATCGATTCGGCCGCATAGAGCGTGGCGCCCAGCCGCGACAGTTTCTTTGCCTCGGCCCGGCCCTTGCCGTCGAGATATTCGGCGGCCTGTTCGACCAGGCCCATGCCTTCCTGGTAAAGCGGCTTGAAGGATTGCGAGAAAACCCGGCGCTCCGCCAGCTTGACGGTTTTCGCACTGCCCTTCGAAGGCTCGTTCATTGATACGCCCCTGCACTTGCAACCGGCCGATTCGGCTCCCTGCCGATACACCCGGAACCCTATCTGACTGAAGCTTGAAAATGCGCTTCGTCACTGGCGAAGGCAAGCACATGTTTAACAGAAGGTTAACGGCGAGCCGCCATTGGGCGGCCCCCGCCGAGATGCGGACAAAAAGGGAAATGAAGACAAAAAAAAGAGCCGCGGATAAGGCGGCTCTCAGGAGTTTAACAGGGAGGCGTCAAACAAAGTGGCTCCAACCACTCGGTAAGAATCCAGATCACTGGATGAACATAGTAAACACCTGTAAAGCTTAATGAAGCCTTAACGGCGCGGATGTTTTTTGACCGAACGCCGCCATACTGTGCCGTAACAGCACAGCATCTCCTACGTCAGGCTAGCTCAGGCTGTCCTCCAGACGGCGGGCAAGGCGATGAAGGCAAACAACAGCATGGCCGCGTAGAAGCCCATCGAGGAGGCCGCCACCAGCGGTTCGATCGCGGCATTGCCGGCAAGCAGGAAATAGAGGCCGATCAGCAGGCCGATACCGCTGATTGCGGTCAGCCAGAAATGAACGGTAGCGAGCGTCTTCTGCCCGATTGCCGGAAAAAAATGGTAGAAGAAGGCGAAGACCGCCGACATCAGCCATCCGGCCACCATCGTGTGGGCGTGGGTCGGCATCTGTCCGTGATCCTGGCTGATCGCCATGTACAGGCCGAGCGCCATGCCGCACAGCGAATAGATGATGGCCAGCGTGAAGAAATTCCGTGCTATCCCTTGCATAATGGTCCCCCGAATTGCCTTTTCCCGTTTGCGGGAATGGGTTGATCGTCAGGCGATTGTTGTCGCCACCGGGCTCCCGGCACTGGCGCACTAGCATCGGCAGCGTATCCGGACGATGTCGCGCCAACCCCTCCCGACATCCGTATATTAGCAGAAAATCAGATAGTGCATTCACAATCTCGGCGACTTCGTAAGTTGAGGGCAGGCTGAAACAGAGCCGAATTTTTCGCGACATCGTACCGAAACAGGCACCACGCAAAACGCCCGCTCCTCTGACGGCCGGCGCAAATCAGCGCTGCCGCAAACCTGACCGGACACTGCAGGAGCAACCCATGGACTGGTACTCGATCGTCAAATTCCTCCACGTCACTACCGCCATTCTGTGGGTCGGAGGCGGCTTCGTGCTGTTCCTGCTGGGCATGCTTGCCGAGCGGGCGGGCAACATCGAGGAAAAACTGCAGGCAATGCGCGCCAGCGGTCAGCTGGGCGGCAGGTTCTTCGCGCCGATGTCGATGCTGACGCTGATTTTCGGCCTCATCATGTGCTGGTTCTGGGTCGGCTTCTCCGACCTATGGATCCTCATCGGCCTGGCCGGCTACGCCACGACCTTTTCGATCGGCATGTTGATCTTCAAGCCGACGGGCGAGCGCATGGGCGAGATGATCGCCAAGGAGGGCGTCACACCGGCTGTTCTTGCCATCGGTCAGCGCATGATGAGCGCGGCACGCTTCGACTATGCGGTGATGCTGGTGATCATCGCCGACATGGTGCTCAAGCCGACCGCGCATGATATCGGCATCCTCGCCGGCATGGTGCTGGTCGTCGTGGCCGGCGCCACACTGGCCTTTGGCGGCAACCGTCGCCTCGTGCCGAGCGCCGCGTGACCCCCGGATAAACAGGGCGGCTGCGCGGCCGCCTTTCTACATCAAGCCAGCGATGCCGTCCCAAAGCAGCTTCAGCGCCACGACCGCGACGGTTGCGTAGGTGAAGGGATAGAATGTTTCCGGGCGCATCCGTCGCACCAGCCACGCCCCGGCAATGGTCGACAGCGGCGCCAGCGGCATCAGCGCCGCCGATGCCGTCAGATTGGCGGTGTCGAACTGGCCGAGCGCGAAATAAGGAACCAGCTTCAGCGCATTGGTGGCGGCAAAGAAGATCGCGGCGGTGCCCGACAGAACTTTCGGATCGAGACGGATCGGCAAGGCATAGACCTGGAAGGGCGGGCCGCCGACATGGGCGACGAAACTGGTGAACCCGGCGACCGTGCCCCAGACCGCGGCGGCCACACGGTTGGGCGCGGCTGCGTGGTCGGCGCCGTGGCGGAACTGCAGATAGAGCCAGCGCAGGACGAAGATGATGGCGACGGCGCCGACGATCAGCCGCACCGCCTCTTCGGTGACCAGTGCCGCCGTCAGCCAGCCAAGGCCGATGCCGATGACGGCGCCCGGCATCATGTCGACCAGCATCTTTCTGTTATAAACGCCCCACCATGTCCATACCGAGACGATATCCATCAGGCACAGGATCGGCAGCAGGATGGCCGCCGCCTGCACCGGCGGCATGGTCAGCGCCATCAGCGGCACGCCGACGAAGCCGACGGCGCCGCCAAAGCCGCCCTTGGACAGGCCGACCAGAATGACCGCCGGAATGGCGGCCGCATAGAACCACGGGTCGAGAAGCAGGCCGGACATGGGAGGGGGACTGGTCTGGAGGGAAAGCGTATCGACGCTTGAATAGCCCAGAATCCCGAGCGGGGCGACAACAAATATCGGCAGGGCCGCCCCATCCCTTGGCTGTCGGCGCCTTGCCTATCGGCGGGCCGAAACCAGCAGGAACATCGGCCGCTCTAGCTCCTCAGCCAGTTCGGGTTTGGCCGCAATCTGTGCGTCGGTCGGGCGGAATTCCTCGACATGGTCGATGGTGAAGCCGGACCGGATCAGAGCGTTGAGCGTGGTGCCGATCGTGCGGTGATGTTTCACCACACCCTTGGCCAGCCAGTCCGTCCGGCGCGGTCCTTCAACCAGGTACTGGTCGACAGGCCATGTCTTGCGGCCCTCGGCATCGATTGCCCAGCCGGGATTGGTCGGCGCCATGAAAATCGGATGCTCGGTCGAGAAGACGAAATGCCCGCCGGGCGCCAGCGCCTGATGCACGGTCCTGAACAGACGCATCACGTCCTCGACATAGTGCAAGGCGAGCGAACTGTAGACGAAATCGAAGCTGGCTTGCCGCAGGCTGAGCTGATCGAGGTCGGCCGTCTCATAGGTGATGCCGGCGTCCGGGCCGGCCGCTCTCGCCCGGGCAAGCATCTTTTCCGACAGGTCCAGGCCAAGCACATGCACCGCCCCGTGCTCGTGCGCCCAGCGGCAGAACCAGCCGAATCCGCAGCCGAGATCGGCGACTCTCGAGCCGCTGACATCGGGCAGCATCGCGCGCAGCGCCGGCCACTCGGCGGCGCCATCCAGACCTTCGACGGAACGGCCGAGCTGGCTGTAGCCTGCGAAGAAATCCTCCCGGTCGTATATATTCTGCGCCATGACGGTCTCGATTCGTTTGGCCGGCACCCTAACCAACCGGCCCGGCTTTCCACCCGGCTTCGATCGGCCCTCTGAAAACATGGCCGAGCCCAGCCTGGCTCAGGAAGCCTGCAAGGCCTTTACCCTGTCACGAGGCGCGGTTGCATCGAGCGGCGGCGGCCGCCGCCGGATCGGCTGCGCCTTGATGATGGCGGTGCTGGTCTCGGCCTTGTCGGCGATGCGGTCGAGAATCCCGTCGAGATCACCGATCGAGCGCACGAACAGCCGGGCGACGAAACAGTCATCGCCCGTCACCTTGTCGCATTCGCCGAATTCGGGGATTTCCTCGATCAGCTTCTGGACGATGTGCAGCTTGCCCGGCAGAGGCCGGATGCGCACGATTGCCTGCAAGGTATAGCCGAGCGCCAGCGGATCGATCTCGACAGTGAACGCCCGGATGACGCCGCGCTCCTCGAGCCGTCGAAGCCGCTCCGAAACGCTTGGCGACGACAGCCCGACCTGGCTGGCCAGCTCCTTCAGCGAGGTGCGCGCATCCTTGACCAGGATTTCAAGGAGATTTCGGTCGAGATCATCAAGCATTTTACATTTCTCGCTGATTTGGAACCACCGCCTAATATAATTAGGTAACTTATTCATACATCCTTTCTGATCGGATGGAAAGCCGCGTTTCCGCATGAGATTATGACGGTTCAACTGATACGGAGGTTTGTTGTGAACGATACAGTGCGTGGCACGGTCGAAATGTCCGCCGCAATGGCGATCCTGGGAACGATCGGATGGTTCGTCGTCCTGTCCGGCCAGCCGATCATGGATGTGGTGTTCTGGCGCTGCGCGTTCGGCGCGCTGACGCTGCTCATCATCTGCACCGCCCTGGGGCTGCTGCGCAACCGACTGTCGTTGCGCATCATCGGCATCGCCGCGCTCGGTGGCGTCGCCATCGTCGTCAACTGGCTTTTGCTGTTCAGCGCCTTCTCCCGCGCGTCGATCTCGATCGCCACCGCCGTCTACAACACGCAGCCCTTCATGCTGGTCGGCTTCGGCGCGCTCTTCTTCGCCGAGCGGCTGACCTTGACCAAGCTGACCTGGCTGGCCATCGCCTTCGCCGGCATGGTGCTGATCGTTGAGGCCGCTCCCGACGCCGGTGATGTCGGGACGGATTACTTTACCGGCATCGTCATGGCATTAGGCGCGGCTTTCTTCTGGGCCGTCGCCGCCATCCTCACCAAGAAGCTCAAGGGCACGCCGCCGCACCTGATCGCGCTGATCCAGGTCTGCGTCGGCGTGGTCATGCTGGCGCCGTTCGCCAATTTTTCCCAGCTTCCGGCCGATGCGTGGAGCTGGACCATGCTGGCGACGCTCGGCATCGTCCACACCGGCCTCATGTACATATTGATGTACGGCGCCATCCAGAAGCTGCCGACGCATCTGCAGGGGTCGCTGTCCTTCATCTACCCCGTCGTCGCCATCCTGGTCGATGTCGTCGCCTTCGGCCATCGGCTGCATCTGAGCCAGATCGTCGGCGCCACCGCCATCCTGATCGCCGCCGCCGGCATGAATCTCGGCTGGACGCTGTGGAAGGGCAAACCGCCCGTCGCAAGCCCGCACCCGATCAAGTAAAGCGGTCCGCCGGCGTCTGGCGGGCCAACATCGCGATCCCGGCTGCCCGCCTGTTCAAAGCGGGCACTTTGCTCTATGCCGCAATCCAACCATCTTCGCCCGGCATAGGCGAAACGCGGGACCCGAAGAACCATGAATGACGCAACGCCCCCCAACCGCTGTCGCATTGTGCTGATCGCGCCGCCCGGCGTGCCGGCGGCCCGAATCGCCGCGGCATTCGAAGGCGGCGACGTCGCTTCGCTGATCCTGCCCGAGAACGGCATGGATGAGGCCTCCTTCCAGGCTTTCGCCGAACAGATCGTGCCGGCAGCGCAAGCCGCCGGTGCGGCCGTTATTATCGCCGGCGACACCCGCATAGCCGGCCGCGTCCAGGCCGACGGCATCCATGTCGAGGTCTCCAAGGCCGAGCTGGCCGAGACGATCGAACACTTCCAGGCAAAGATGATGGTCGGCACCGGCGGCGCCAAGACGCGTGACGACGCGCTCGAGCTTGGCGAGACACGGCCCGACTACATCTTCTTCGGCCGCTTCGGCTACGACAACAAGCCCGAACCACACCCGCGCAACCTGTCGCTCGGCAGATGGTGGGCGGATATGATCCAAATCCCGTGCATCGTCATGGCCGGATCCGACATCGCCTCGGTCGAAGCCGTGGGCGCCACCGGTGCCGAATTCGTGGCGCTGTCGAGCGCCGTGTTCGCCGACGGCACCGATCCTAGGACAGCGGTCGCCAGCGCCAACGCGCTGCTCGACGAAACCGCGCCACGCTTCGAGGACTGACGTGCCCTCGGCGAGGCTTCCCCTCCAGGCCCTGCTTGCGATGCTGATGGTCCAGGCAGCGGCCGCGGAGACCATCCCGCTGCCGCAGCCCAAGCCGGAAATCGGCGTGCACACCGACAAGCCGATCGACAAGCCGCTGCCGCAGCCCGCCACCACGGCAGAACCGGCGCCGCTGCCGTCGGCCGACACGGTCAATCCCGACCGCTTCGGCGCAAAACCCGCCGACGCGGCCTATGGCGCCTTCCAGCGCGGTCTCTACAAGACAGCTTACAATTTGGCATTGGTCCGGGCGCAAAACGGCGATCCGGCGGCGCAGACCTTGGTGGCCGAGATCCTGTCGCGGGGGCTCGGTGTACCGGTCAATTCGGCGCAGGCGGCGAAATGGTACGCGCTGGCCGCCGAACAGGGTGTGCCGGAATCGCAGTTCCAGTATGCGCTGATGCTGCTCGACGGCCGCTATGTCAAAAAGGATGGAAAAGAAGCCTACGCCCTGATGCAGGCCGCCGCCGAAGCCGGCAACCGGCTGGCGCAATTCAATTTCGCGCAGATGCTGGTCCAGCAGGACCCCGGCGATGCCGGCATGGCCAAGGCGGTCTCCTACTATGAGCGCGCCGCCGCGACCGGCCTCGCGGACGCGCAATATGCGATGTCGCAGATCTACGCCAATGGCGTCGGCGGCAAGCCACGCGACGACGCCCAGGCAAGGCGCCTGCTGGCGCAGGCAGCCAGGCAGAACTACGACACCGCGCAGATCGATCTCGCCGCCTGGATGATCGAAGGCCGCGGCGGTGCGCGCGACCTGAAATCCGCCTTCGGCTGGATGAAGCAGGCGGCGGAAGGCGGCAATGTCGCCGCCCAGAACCGCCTGGCCAAGCTCTATATGCAAGGCATCGGCACCGATCCGGACCTTGTGCTTGCCGGCGCCTGGTACGTCGTCGCCCGCCGTGCCGGCCTCATCGACCCCCAGATGGACGACTTCCTGCAGGGGCTGGACGACGACCAGACCAAGCAGGCGCTGCAGAAGGCCAACCGGCTGCCTTGACGGCGGTTCTCGCGGTCAAGGCAAGTGTAACCCCGGCTCCCTGGCCTGGTTCCAACCTGCCCGCTCCCTTGCCTCTTCTGGCGATTTGTGGTCTTGGGAGCCCGAAATCGCTTTCCCTGCGAACATCCCATACCAACGGCGTGGCCGTTGGCATCATTCCGGATCATCTCATCATGGCCAAGATCAATGGCAACGAAATCCGTCCCGGCTATGTCATCGAGCATGATGGCGGCCTTTGGGTGGCGGTCAGGACCAACACCGTCAAGCCCGGTAAGGGCGGCGCCTACAATCAGGTCGAACTGAAGAACCTCATCAACGGCACCAAGCTCAACGAGCGCTTCCGCTCGGCCGAGACGGTCGAACAGATCCGGCTCGACCTGAAGGATTTTTCCTTCCTCTACGCGCAGGAAGACGCACTGGTGTTCATGGACACCCAGAGCTACGAGCAGCTCGAATTGAACAAGGACTTCGTCGGCGATCGCGCCGCCTTCCTGCAGGACGGCATGATGGTGACGGTCCAGCTCTACGAAGAGCGGCCGATCGGCATTTCGCTGCCCGACTATGTGACGCTGACCATCACCGAGGCCGACCCGGTGGTGAAGGGTCAGACGGCGGCATCGTCCTACAAGCCGGCGATCCTGGAGAACGGCATCCGCGTCCTGGTGCCGCCCTTCATCGGCGCCGGCGAGCGCATCATCGTCGACACCAACGAAATCACTTACGTGCGCCGCGCCGACTGACGCATGTCGCCCAAAAGTGGCCCCGGTTCTGGGTCACCGACATGCATCGAGGCGGAGTTTAAAGCGCAGCACCGGGAAAAAGCACTATGGCACGCTCAGCCCTTCTCAACGTCATGGTCCAGGCCGCAATGAAGGCCGGCCGCTCGCTGTCGCGCGACTTCGGCGAGGTGCAGAACCTGCAGGTCTCGATGAAAGGCCCCGGCGACTATGTCAGCCAGGCCGACCGCAAGGCAGAGGACATCGTCTTTGCCGAACTGTCCAAGGCTCGGCCCGGCTATTCCTTCCTGATGGAGGAGCGCGGTGCGGTCGAAGGCGACGACGGCCAGCATCGCTGGATCGTCGACCCGCTCGACGGCACCACCAATTTCCTGCACGGCATTCCGCTCTTTGCCGTTTCGATCGCGCTGGAGCGCCAGGGCCAGATCGTCGCCGGCGTCATCTACAATCCGGCGATGGACGAACTCTACACCTGCGAACGCGGCGGCGGCGCCTTCATGAACGACCGCCGCTTGCGCGTCGCTGGCCGCATCAAGCTGGTCGACACCGTGATCGGCTGCGGCATGCCGCATCTCGGCCGCGGCCACCACGGCAATTTCCTGGTCGAACTGCGCAACGTCATGGCCGAGGTTTCCGGGGTCCGCCGCCTCGGCTCCGCCTCGCTCGATCTTGCCTATGTCGCCGCCGGCCGCATGGATGGCTTCTGGGAAACCGGCCTGTCGGCCTGGGACATCGCCGCCGGGCTGCTTTTGATCCGCGAGGCGGGCGGCTTCGTCTCCGACATGGACGGCGGCCAGGACATGCTCGACAACGGTTCGGTCGTCGCCGGCAACGAGGTCATCCAACGCGCTTTGCTTAAGGCCGTCAAGAAGCCGCTCTCGGCGCGCTGACAGGCACGCCGCGCTGATGCGCCGCAGTCGCAAAACCGCAACGAAAGCTTGAAATACTGCCCGGCATGCGCCCAAATTGGAGGGCGCGGTGCAGGAACCCGGCTTAGTGAGAGACAACGAACCCTACCCCGATATCCCGTTCATCGGACGCTGGCACTATTCGCGTGCCGAGATGATCGCAGACGGTGTCGTCCACGCGGTCGGCATCGTGCTGGCGATATCGGCCGGTTCCGCACTGCTTGCGCTGGCGGCGTTCCGTGTCGGACCGGGCGAATACATCGCCGCCGCCTTCTACGTGGTTTCGCTGCTCACCGTGCTCTCGGTGTCGATGACCTACAATCTGTGGCCGGTGTCGTCGCCGGCAAAATGGGTGTTGCGGCGTTTCGACCACGCCGCGATCTATCTGCTGATCGCCGCGACCTACACGCCTTTCCTGGCGCAGCTCGAAGGCTCGCCGCTGGCGCGCTGGATGATCGTGCTGGTCTGGACCGCGGCAGTGCTGGGCATTGCCATCAAGGTGTTCTTTCCCGGCCGTTTCGACCGGCTGGCGATCGGCTTCTATCTCGCCATCGGCTGGAGCGGCATCATCCTGGTCAAGCCGCTTGTCCAGACACTGCCGACGACATCGATAGCGCTGATCGTCGCCGGCGGCATCGTCTATTCCTGCGGCGTCATCTTCTTCGCCTGGAAGGGGCTGCGCTTCCACAACGCGCTGTGGCACGGTTTCGTCGTCACCGGCGCCGGCCTGCATCTGGCCGCCATGGTCGACTGTCTGGTCATCAATCGCCTCTGACACTATCGACGCGGCAATATTGCCAAGCGCCATTCAATTTGGTCACAATTCCGTTTAGAGTCGCGGTTTACGTGATCGGCGGCGGCATCGGAAACGGGGCACGGATGGCTTTTCTCAGATCCTTCGGCATGGGCAGACGTTCTGATGTCCTGATCTACGACCCGCATAAACTATCGAGCCCGCAGGTCTTTTTGCTGACCATGGTGATCTTCCTGGTCATCGTCGCCTTCATCGCCGCCATTCTGACCCGACAAATCTCGACCGCCTTTGGCAGCAATCCCGGCCTCAATGGCCTGATCGTCGGCGTGCTGGTGGTCGGCATCCTTTTGGCCTTCGCCCAAGTCGGGCGACTGTTTCGCGAAGTGCGCTGGGTCAACTCCTTCCGTGCCGGCTCTGAGACGACCGAACCGGTGCTGCTGGCGCCGATGAAGGCGATGATCGGCCGTTCCTCGGCGATGGCCTTCTCGACCAGTTCGATGCGCACCATGCTCGATTCCATCGCCACCCGCCTCGACGAAAGCCGCGACACCTCGCGCTATCTCGTCGGCCTGCTGGTGTTCCTCGGCCTGCTCGGCACCTTCTGGGGCCTGTTGAACACCATCGGCTCGATCCGCGAGACCATCGAATCGCTCGATCCCGGCACCGGTGACGCCGCCGCGGTGCTCGATTCCCTGAAGCAGGGGCTTTCCGCGCCGCTGGCCGGCATGGGCACGGCCTTCTCGTCCTCGCTGTTCGGCCTCTCCGGCTCGCTGGTGCTCGGCTTCCTCGACCTGCAGGCCGGCCGCGCCCAGACGCGCTTCTACACCGAACTGGAAAACTGGCTGTCCTCGGTGACCGACCTGTCGTCGGACATCGTCGTCGCCGACCCAGCCAAGACCGAATCCTCCGACGAGATCCGGGTGCTGTCGGAACGGCTGCGCAGCATGCAGGAGAATGGCGGCGGCTCCAACCCGCGCGTCGCCACCGCCATGGCCAATCTCGCCGACGGCATTTCCGGCCTGGTCAAGAACATGCGCTCGGAACAGCAGATCATGCGCGACTGGGTCGAGGCCCAGTCCGACGAGCAGAAGGCGATGCGCAACACGCTGGAAAAGATCGCCGATGCCCTGAAGAAGCCCGGAGTGCACTGAAGTGGCACTCGCCAGGGGCCGGCGCACCGATCGCCGCATCGACTACTGGCCGGGCTTCGTCGACGCGCTGTCGACGCTGCTTTTGGCCATCATGTTCCTGCTCACGGTCTTCGTGCTGGCGCAGTTCCTGCTGGGACGCGAAATCTCCGGCAAGGATACGGCACTCTCGCGCCTAAACTCCCAGATCAACGAACTGACGCAGCTGCTGGCGCTGGAGCGCTCGACGGCGCAGGACAAGGATGACTCGCTGGCCAATCTGCAGGCATCGCTGTCGGCGGCGGAAGCGGAAAGGAGCCGGCTCCAGCAATTGCTGGCGCAAGGTGCGGGCGCCGGCGACGCCGCCAACCAGCGCGCTGCGGCGCTCGGCGGCGAACTCGACAGCCAGCGCCAGATCAGCCAGCAGGCACTGAGCCAGGTCGAGATCCTCAACCAGCAGATCGCGGCACTGCGCAAGCAGATCGGCGCGCTCGAGGATGCGCTCAACGTCTCCGAAATCCGCGACCGCGATTCAAACACCAAGATCGCCGACCTCGGCCGTCGCCTCAACGTCGCACTGGCGCAGCGCGTGCAGGAATTGAACCGCTACCGCTCCGACTTCTTCGGCCGTTTGCGCGAAATCCTCGCCGACCGCGAGAACATCCGCATCGTCGGCGACCGCTTCGTCTTCCAGTCGGAAGTGCTGTTCCCGACCGGCTCCGAGGTGATCAACGATGCCGGCAAGGTCGAGATGAAGAAGCTCGCCGACGCCATCATCGAGCTGCAGAAGGAAATCCCGCCCGAGATCAACTGGGTGCTGCGCGTCGACGGCCACACCGACAACAAGCCGCTCTCCGGCGCCGGCCGCTACCGCGACAATTGGGAACTGTCGACGGCCCGTTCGACCTCGGTGGTGAAATTCCTGATCGAAAACGGCGTGCCTGCCAACCGGCTCGTAGCCGCCGGTTTCGGTGAGTTCCAGCCGCTCGACCCCGCCGACACCGAAGAGGCGCGCAACAAGAACCGCCGTATTGAACTGAAGCTCACCGAACGTTGATCCGTCCTCACGCGAACTCACGCGAACTTGTTCGTCGGCTCAACTCTAGGGCGCATACCGAGGCCGGCAAGGCCTGAAAAGATTATCTTTTTTTAATTACACATTGTCGCGGGGCGGTCCTAGCTTGCCGCCCGGGCCGAGAACCGCCGGCGATGAATCCCCCTCATCGCGACGCGACGGAACCGGACGGCCAAGGCCGGAAGGCAGGCGGACAACCGCCGCTTTCCTCTACAAGAGGAGACGCGTGATGCGCTCTTTCAAGACCTCGCTTAGAACTGCTACACTCACGGCGTTCCTCATCGCCGTTCCGCTTGCCGGTGCCTATGCCGCGGGCCATCACAAGGGCGCTCTCGACGCGACCGATCCGACCGACATGACTGGCCCGCGTGTCGAGGCGCTTATCGCACAGGTGCAGGGCGTCCGGCAGGGCATCGTGGACGCAAGACAGGCCAACAACATCACCCCGGCCGTGGCGGAACGCCTGGAAATGCGCACGGCCCACATCAGTCAGGCGGCAGAGAAAGTCGCCGCGTCCTATCATGGCAGGATACCGGCCGCGCAATACCATGACCTGTTGCGTCGTCTCGACAATGTCGACCAGCGGTTGATGATCGATACCGGCAGTGGTTTCCTGATCGGCGACGGCGCCGACGGCGGCAATTACCCGAACGGCTAAACGGTCCAAGAGGACGGCTGAAACGGTCCAAGAGGAAGGGACCGCCTGACGCCTTCGGGGGCCTCCCGCGGGCGTCCTTTTTACCAGCCGAGCCACACCGCGATCAGGGCAGCCGCCGCCGGCACGGTCTGGATGAACAGGATCTTGCGCCCGACCGTTGCCGCGCCATAGAGGCCGGCAATGGCCACGCAAGCCAGAAAGAAGACTTTGACCTGGAAACCGGCCGCACCAAGGTATAACCCCCAGATGAGCCCGGCGGCGAGGAACCCGTTGTAGAGTCCCTGATTGGCGGCGAGCACTTTCGAGGCACTGGCGAATTCCCGGGTCAGGTTGAAAGCCTTGTGTCCGCGCGGCGTGTCCCACAGCACCATCTCCAGATAGACGATGTAGGCATGGATCAAGGCCACCAGCCCGACCAGGATGTTGCCGATCATTTTTTCCCCCCTTGATGTGTTGCCGGCAGCATTTCATGCGCGGCCTCGCCTGCGCAAGGTGCATCTGCTGGACGGCGTCTGAGGGTTGCCAACGCCTTTGCGTTGGTATCTTTTCGCGCCGTCCCCAATCACGGAAGCCGCCATGTCCTTTCAGAAACTCGATAATCTCGGCCACAAGCTCGAAGCACTCGAGCATGCGCTGGCCATCCTCGGTGCCGACGAGGCCACCCACATGGCCGTCGGCGGCGGCGAGAAGCGTGCCGAGGCGATCTCGGCACTGGCCGGCATGTATCACACCAGGGCAACGGCGCCGGAGATAGCAGACTGGATCGCCGCGGCAGAGCAGGAAGCGTTGGGTGAAGAGCAGCGCACCGCGGTCTCGGAACTGCGGCGCCAATATACCAACCTGACCTGCCTGCCGGTCGAATTCGTCGAACGCCAGACGACCGCGCGCATGCGTTGCGAGCAGCTGTGGCGCGGCCTGCGCGGCAAGAACGACTGGGCAGGCTTCCAGCCGGCGCTGGAGGGCGTCGTGGCGCTGGTGCGCGAGGAGGCGGCGCTGCGTGCCGATGTGCTCGACCTAGCCCCCTATGACGCGCTGATGGAGCAATACGACCCCGGCAACCGCACCGCCGACATCACGCCAGTCTTCACCGACCTGAAGGCTTTCCTGAAAAGCTTCGTGCCGGAGGCGCTGGCGGTCCAGGACGCGCGGCTGCGCAAGCGCCCGCTGAAGCCGCTCTCAGGCACCTATGCGATCGACCGGCAGCGCGAGCTCGGCCTTGCCATGATGGCGGCGGTCGGCTTCGACCTGACACACGGGTCGCTGTCGATGTCGCACCATCCTTTCTGCGGCGGCGTGCCGAGCGACGTGCGCATCACCACCCGCTACAAGACGTCCGACTTCCTGTCGGCGCTGATGGGCGTGCTTCACGAGACCGGCCATGCGCTCTACGAACAGAACCTGCCCAAGGCATGGTCGCACTGGCCGCTCGGCAAGGCGCGCGGCATGGCCGTGCATGAAAGCCAGAGCCTGTTCGTCGAAAAACAGCTCGGCCGCAACCCGGCCTTCTGGAACTGGGCGCTGCCGGTGGTTGAAAAGCATCTCGGTGAGGCCTGGTCGCTCGACGATATCCTGCCGCATGTGCATCGCGTCGAGCGCGGCCTGATCCGTGTCGATGCCGACGAGGTGACCTACCCCCTGCATGTCATCCTGCGCTACGAACTGGAGCAGGAGCTCGTCGCGGGCCGGCTGGAGGTCGCCGACCTGCCCGAAGCCTGGGACGCCAAGATGCGCGATTACCTCGGTCTTTCCACCATCGACAATCCGGCCGACGGGCCGATGCAGGACGTGCATTGGCCAGGGGCCGCCTTCGGCTATTTCCCCTCCTACACGCTGGGCGCGATGATGGCGGCGCAGCAATGGGCGGCGCTGACGCGGGATCATCCTGCCGCCGATGACGATCTCGCCAAAGGCAATTTCAAGGCGATCAACGAGTGGCGCCGCGAAAAAATCTGGTCGCAGGGATCACGCTGGTCGACGCCGGATCTGCTCGAACGCGCTACCGGCGAAAAGCTCAACGCCACCTATTTCGTGAACCATCTGAAGCAGCGATACGGAGCCGTATAGTGGCTGCCGGCACAGCGGCAGATGTTTCTGCCTACTCCGCCGCGCCTCTGAAGGCGCTGGCGCCGGTTTCGAACTGCAGCTTGGCCAGACGCGCATAGATGCCGCCCTTGGCGACAAGGCTCTGATGCGTGCCTTCCTCGACGATCGAGCCGCCATCCATGACCAGGATCCTGTCGGCCTTCAGCACCGTTGCCAGGCGGTGGGCGATGACGATCGTGGTGCGGCCCTGCATCAGGCGTTCCAACGCGGTCTGCACCAGCGTCTCGCTTTCGGCGTCGAGTGCCGAGGTGGCCTCGTCGAGCAGTAGGATCGGCGCGTCGCGCAGGATGGCGCGGGCGATCGCCACCCGCTGGCGCTGGCCGCCTGACAGCGTCACGCCGCGCTCACCGACCTGGCTGTCATAGCCTTTTTCCAGCTTGAGGATGAATTCATCGGCAAGTGCATCCTTCGCCGCCGTCTCGATTTCGGCCTTGCTGGCTCCCGGCCGGCCGAAACCGATATTGTCACGCGCGCTTGCCGCGAAAATGGTGACGTCCTGCGGCACGATCGCGATGCGATGGCGGACCGAAACGGGATCGGCCTCGCGCACGTCGACACCGTCGATCAGGATCTTGCCTGTTTCGGGATCGTAGAAGCGCAGGATCAGTGAAAACACCGTGCTCTTGCCGGCCCCTGACGGCCCGACGATCGCCACCGTCTCGCCGGGCATGACCTGAAAACTCAAGCCGTGCACGGCGGCGCGGTCGGGCCTTGCCGGGTAGGAGAAGGAGACATTGTCGAAGACGATCGCGCCCTTGGCCACCGCGGGCAGCGGCTTCGGATCGGCGGGCGCCTGGATCGCCGGCTTCTCGGCCAGGATCTCGGTCAGCCGTTCGGCGGCACCCGCCGCTTGCGCGAGCTCGCCCCACACTTCCGACAGCGCCCCCAGCGCGCCGGCGGCGAACACCGAATAGAGCAGGAACTGGCCGAGCGTACCCGGCGATATCGAGCCTTCGAGCACGTCGCGCGAGCCGAACCACAGCACCGCCACAACGGACGAGAAGATGGTGAAAATGGCGAAGAAGGTAAGGAAGGAGCGCGCGAAGATCGAGGAGCGTGCCGCCTCGAAAGCAGCTTCCACCGCGGCCGAGAAATGCCCGGTGACCAGCTTCTCATTGGTGAAGGCCTGCAGCGTGCGCACCGCGCCGATCTGTTCGCTGGCATAGGCCGTGGCATCGGCCAGCGTATCCTGCGCCTGGCGTGATTTGCGCCGCACCGAACGGCCGAAAGCGACCAACGGCAGCACGATGACAGGTATAGCGACAATGACGAGGCCTGACAGTTTCGGGCTGGTGATGACCATCATCCCCACCGCGCCAAGACCGAGGATTACGTTGCGCAGCGCCACCGAGGCCGTCGCTCCGACCGCCGACTTGACCTGCGTCGTGTCGGCGGCAAGCCGCGACACGATCTCGCCCGACTGGGCGGTGTCGAAAAAGGCAGGCGACAGCGTCGTCACATGGGCAAACACATCGCGCCGGATATCGGCGACGACGCGCTCGCCCAGCGTGATGACGAAATAGTAGCGGCCGGCCGATGCCGCCGCCAGCAGGGCGGCCATCGCCACCAGGGCGGCGAAATATTCGGCGATGAAGGTGGTGCTGGACGACGAAAAACCATGATCGATCATGCGTCGCACCGCCAGCGGCAGCGCCAGCGTGGTTGCCGCCGCGATGACCAGCGAGATGATGGCGCCGACGACCAGCGTGCGATAGTGCGTGATGTACGGGAACAGGCGCCGGAGCGGCTTGAGCGAACGCCGGCGCTCGTCTGCGCTGGTGATTTGCGCCATCCCGATGTTTCCTCCAGCCGCCCTTGGGGTCTGCGCCTCAATATGCGCTTGCCGCGGCCTTGTGATTCAATTCCGGCTGATGTATAGGCTCGCCGACCGTTTTAGAAGCCGTGGCTCCTCAATAGCTGCGGCTTCGAGTTTTAAAAAGAGGCGCATCGACGCAGGCTTATGCCCGTCGGCAGCGCCGGCAAGCCAGGAACCGAGCCATGAAGAGCGCTATTCATCCCGACTACCACACCATCAAGGTCGTCATGACCGATGGCACCGAATACACGACCCGTTCGACCTGGGGCAAGGAAGGCGATACGATGAACCTCGATATCGACCCGACCACCCACCCGGCCTGGACCGGCGGCCAGCAGACCCTGCTCGACCGCGGCGGCCGCCTGTCGAAGTTCAAGAAGCGTTTCGAAGGTTTCGGCATCTAACTCAACGAGCTTTCACAGATCGAAAACCCGTCCTTGTGGCGGGTTTTTTGTTGCGGCGCGGCGCTACTCGGCCAGCAATTCCCTTAGCGCCATGCGCTTGTAGGCGGCGACCAGCCTGTCGCCCTCCTGGCGCTCAACCGAGATCGCCAGCCGCATGGCGGCCTCGCCCATCTGCCAGACCAGAAACGCCGTGGTTTCCAGTGTCGCCGGATCGACCGCCGGCCGCAGCCGTTTCAGCACCGCGGTGAGGAATTCGGCGTTGGCGCGGCTGTCGGCGAGTTCGAGTTGGCGCAGCGCCTTGTCGGCCTGCGTGCCCGACCAGATGTCGCGCATCACCGGCTCGGCCAGGAACAGCCGGTAATAGATGTCGACTAACTCTGAAAACGCGGACTGCAGGCCTTCGGCGTCGCTGACGCCGGCGAGTGCCGCCGAGATGCAGGCTTGGCTTTCGGCGGTGTAGCGCTCGGCCAGCGCCCAGATGATCGCCCGCTTGTCCGGAAAGAACTGGTAGAGCGAGCCGATCGACACACCGGCCCGTTCCGCCACTTCTCCCATGCGCATGGCATCGCTGCCTTGCTCGGCGATCAGCGCCGAGGCAGCCGCCAGCATGCGCTCGACCCGCTCGCGGCTGCGCTGCTGGCTCGGCGCCCGGCGCGGTGAAGCAACCTGCTCCTGCGGGGAAACGGGGGCTGCCGTGTCTTCCAATGACTGACTCCAAATGCATCAAAATCGCTTGACTCACAAAATACGAGGGTTTGTCACGTTTTGCAAACGTGAGGATTATTCATGTTTTTGCGCGAAGGAAAACATAACGGGCATATGGAGCAAATGACATGATCGCGAAACTTCTTCCCACCCTCATCTTCATTGCCGCACTCGGCTCAGGCGTCGTCGGCGGCGTCTTCTTTGCTTTCTCCAGCTTCGTCATGCCGGGCCTCGCCCGCATGCCGGCCGCAAGCGGCATTGCCGCGATGAATTCGATCAATGTCACAGCTGTGACCCCGCTGTTCATGACAGCGCTGTTCGGCACGGCGCTCGTCTGCATCGTTGTCGCCATCGGTGCGGTGATTGGCTGGAGCCAGCCGGGTTCGCTCTGGCTGATTGCCGGCAGCCTGCTCTATCTCATCGGCATCGTGGTGGTGACGATGATCTTCAACGTCCCGCTGAATGATGCGCTCGCCGCCGTCGATCCAGCCAGCAGCAATGGCGCAGCCCTGTGGCCACGCTACCTCAATGAATGGGTGATGTGGAACCATGTCCGCGCCATCAGCGGCATGGCCGCGCTGGCATCCTTCTGGTTCGCCACGCGTTGACGACGATGGAGCGACCGATGAAGGATCAATACGCAAATATGGCCTTCGGCATGGCAATCGGAGTTGGTGTCGGTGCCGCGATCGGCACCGCTCTGGATGACCTTCCGATGGGCGTCGCCGTGGGTATTGCGATTGGCGCCGCCTTCGGTGCGTGGCCACGCAAGTGACGGCAGCGCCGGCGACCTCTACGCCTTTGTCTTCCGATCGGAATGACCGAGGTCGCGATCCGGGTCGATGACGTCGCGGACCAGTTGCTTCAGTTTGGCCGCGTCCGGAAAACCGCCGTCGCGCTTGCGGTCCCAGACCAGCACGTCATTGCAGCTGATGGTGAAGATGCCCCCAGTGCCGGGCACCAATGTCACCTCGCCGAGATCGGTGCCGAAGGTCGACAGCAGTTCCTGAGCCATCCAGCCGGCGCGCAGCAGCCAATGGCACTGCGTGCAGTAGGTGATGCGGATGGCGGGGAGTATCTGCTCGCTCATGCCGGGCTTCCGCTCATGCCGCGCTGAGCTTGGCCATGGTCTCGTCGTCGACTTCAAAGTTGGCGTAGACGCTCTGCACGTCGTCGTCGTCCTCGAGCGTGGCAACCAGCTTCATCAGCGACTGTGCCCGGTCCTCGTCGACCGGAACATTGTTTTGCGGCTTCCAGATCAGCTTCACCGATTCCGCCTCGCCGAGTGCGCCTTCCAGCGCCTTCGAGACCTCGCCGAGATTTTCGAAGGCGCAATAGATCGTGTGGCCTTCCTCATCCGACTCGACATCATCGGCGCCGGCTTCGATTGCCGCGTCCATGACCTTGTCGGCACTGCCTGCGGAGGCCGGATAGTAGATTTCGCCGGCACGGTCCCACATGAACGACACCGAGCCGGTTTCACCGAGCGCTCCGCCGGCCTTGGTAAAGGCGGCGCGCACATTCGACGCCGAACGGTTACGGTTGTCGGTCAGCGCTTCGACGATGACCGCGACGCCGCCCGGGCCATAGCCCTCATACCGCACGGCTTCGTAGTTCTCGGCGTCGCCCATCGAGGCCTTGTTGACGGCACG
The DNA here is from genome assembly GCF_040324155.1 of Mesorhizobium sp. M0011. Lineage (NCBI taxonomy): Bacteria > Pseudomonadati > Pseudomonadota > Alphaproteobacteria > Hyphomicrobiales > Phyllobacteriaceae > Mesorhizobium > Mesorhizobium sp. M0011. The sequence continues at coordinate 52,411 of NZ_JAMYVQ010000017.1, forward strand.
CTGGATGTTGTCCTTCGGCATCGACACCGCCTTGGCGTTCTGGATCGCAAGGCGCAAGCGCGGGTTCATCGATGGATCGGGCGTCCCGCTCTTGGCGGCGACGGTGATTTCGCGCGCCAGCTTGGAAAACATTTTCGACCGCACCGCATCCTGGCGGCCCTTGCGGTGCATGATGTTCTTGAACTGTGAATGGCCGGCCATGGCACCCCTGTCGTCTTCTCGGCTAGAGCATCCCGAAGCGAAGTGATCTGACCTCGTCTGCCGCAATGCCCGAATTCAAAATTTCAGAGCGTCCCAGGTGCAACTCGTGGAAGCACGACGTTCTCTGTCGGAATGGCCGGCTTATAGATAAATCGGCTCAATTCGTCCAGCCGCACCGCGCAAGACATGGCACTGCATGGCATGCTGCGACCGCTCACGACTCGAGATCCGACTTCAGCCGGTCGATGATGCTGAGCGCATGACCGGCATACTGGCTGATCCAGCGATCATGGATCTGCTTGATCGGCAGCGCGTTGAGATGGTTCCAGCGCTCGCGGCCGTCGCGCCGCGCAACGATCAGGTCGGCCTCCTCCAATACCTTGAGATGCAGCATGACGGTGCAGCGATCGATGTCGGGAAAGGCCTCGCACAGCATGCCGGTCGTCCTCGGCGCGTCCTTCAGCTGATCCAGTATTTCACGCCGGCGCGGATGCGCCAGCGCCTTGAAAACATTGTCGTCTTGCGATCGGCTTGACATGTTATCTTTCTATAACATATTGTTGGGCCGATCAAGGGAAGGAGTTGTGGATATGTCACTTGGATTCAGTGTTTCCGGACGCATCGGCAAGCCGGTCGCCGACGTCTTCGACGCGGTCGTCAATCCAAAGAAACTGAGCGGCTACTTCACCACGATCGGCGGCGCCAGCGCCCCGCTGGAAGCTGGCACCGGCGTCGTCTGGTGGGGCAAGGTGCCGGTCGAGGTCGACGAAGTGGTCAAGGACAGCCGCATCGTGCTGCGCTGGGATGCCACCGACGCCGACGGCAAACCCGCCTACAAGACCCGTATCGAGATGAATTTCGAGCCGCTGGACGATGGCGGCACCTTCGTCACCATCGCCGAGAGCGGTTGGCAGGAAGGCGCGGTCGGCCTGAAGAAGTCCTACCTCAATTGCGAGGGCTGGTCGCAGATGCTGGCCTGCATGAAGGCCTATGTCGAATACGGCATCAATTTGCGCGACGGCTACTATCGCAGCGAGATGAAGGGCGAACCCGCCAACGAGACCAATATCTGAGCCACCATGGGGAGGATGGAGATCCGCGATGAAGAAAGTAACGCCATTCCTGATGTTCGAGGGCAAGGCCGAAGAGGCAATGACGCTCTATTGCGAGACCATTCCCGGCAGCGGCGTCCTTGACGTCACAAATTACGGCCCCGGCGAAGATGGCCCGGACGGAACGGTCAAGCTGGCGCGCGTGTCGATCGCTGGCCTGGAAGTCATGGTCTTCAACAGCCCCGTGCACCACGCCTTCACGTTCACGCCGTCGGTCTCGCTCTATGTGGACTGTTCCTCAGAAGAGGAGCTGAACCGAATTGTCGAGACACTGGCCAAGGACGGTGGGTTTCTGATGCCGCCCGACAGTTACGGCTTCAGCCGCCGTTTCGCATGGCTCAACGACAGGTTCGGGGTCTCCTGGCAGATCAATCTCGCATGACTGGTCTGGGCAAGGGCGACCAACAACAGCTGAACACGACAACGGAGCCAGCTATGACCACGAAAATCACCGGCGGCATCAACATCGCCATGAAGGTGCCGCCGCACCAGTATCAGGCGACGATCGCCTTCTACCGCGACGTCGTCGGCCTGAAGCCTTTCACGGACAAGGCGCCGGCCATCGGCTTCGAGCTTGGCCCCAACCGTCTGTGGATCGACGAGGCGCCGATGATGAGCCACGCCGAAGTGTGGCTGGAACTGTTCACCAAGGATTTCCCCATGGCTGCGGATCATTTAGCCAAGGCTGGCGTTGTGCGTTGCGATGCCATCGAGCCCCTGGGCGAGGGCTTCCGCGGCGGCTGGATCACCAACCCCGCCAATATCATCCACATGCTGCGCGAACCGGACGCCTGGTGAGCGCCAAGCCACGAAAGGAGCATCCGATGGACATCCAGAAAAACCGACCGCCGAAGCCGGCATGCTGATCCGGCGGCCTGTCGCCGAGGTGTTCGAGGCCATCGTCGACCCCGCCATTACAACGAAATTCTGGTTCACTCATGGCAGCGGCCGGCTGGACAGCGGCAAGCAGATCCGCTGGGAATGGCGCATGTACGGCGTGTCGACGACGGTCGACGTCAGCGAGATCGTCGCGAACGAAAAGATCGTCATGCAATGGAGCGATCCGCCGACCACGGTGGTCTGGACCTTCACCGAAATGCCCGACGAGACGACTTTTCTCGAGGTTCGCAATTTCGGCTTTGCCGGCAATGGCGACGAGCAGGTGAAAGAGGCCGTCGGCTCAACCGGCGGCTTCACGCTGGTACTGGCCGGCGCCAAGGCGTGGCTGGAACAGGGCCTGACGCTCGGCCTGATCGGCGACCGTCACCCGAAGGGCGTGCCAGGACATTAGGTATTCAGGGTCTGCCTAATGCCCGCCGCCCGACTTCTTACGTCGCCGCGCCAGCATGTTGAGCCCCTCGACCAATGCCGAAAAGCCCATCGCCGCATAGATGTAGCCCTTGGGCACATGGTAACCCATGCCGTCTGCGATAAGCGTCATGCCGATCATCAGAAGGAAGCCCAGCGCCAGCATGACAATGCTCGGGTTCTTGGCGATGAAGTTGGCCAGCGGCCCGGCCGCCAGCATCATCACGCTCACCGCCACGATCACGGCGATGTACATGATGGCGATCTCGTCGGTCATGCCGACGGCGGTTATGATTGAATCGATCGAGAAGACCAGGTCGAGCAGCAATATCTGGAAGATCGCGCCGGCAAGGCTGATCTGCAGCGTCTCGCCCATCATCGTATCCTTGTGGTCGTCGGGATCGACCGTGTGATGGATCTCCTTGGTCGCCTTCCAGACCAGGAACAGGCCGCCGGCGATCAGGATCAGGTCGCGCCAGGAAAAACCGTGGCCGAAGGCCGTGAACACCGGCGTGGTCAGCTGGACGATGATCGAAATGGTGGCCAGCAGCACCAGCCGCATGATCAGCGCCGCCGAGATGCCGAGCCGGCGGGCACGGGCCCGTTGTGCTTCCGGCAGCTTGTTGGTCAGGATCGAGATGAAGATCAGGTTGTCGATGCCGAGCACGACCTCGAGCACAATCAGCGTCAGCAGCGCGACCCAGGCGGTCGGGTCGGACACGAATTGGAAATGCGGCGCCAGGAATTCGATGAGCTGCATGGAGGTCGTCCCCTCTTTTAACGATCTAGAGCAGTGTCGCCGGCAGTTAGGTACTAAGCGTGCCTATATCAATGTCAGGACCAGAAGGACGGTGCGGTTTCTTCCAGCCGTGGCCCGCGACGAAACGGCGCGATCCGCTCGGTCAGCCCTGTGCGGTCGGAAATATCGACGCCAACGCCGCACAAGGTCGCCGGTCCGGTCGCCGCCTCGAAGCGGCCTTTCGGCACCTTCGACAGGAACCGGTTGAGCGGCTCCTCCTTGTCCATGCCGAGCGAGGAATCGTAGTCCCCGCACATGCCGGCGTCGGACATATAACCGGTGCCGCCGTTGAGGACCTGGTGATCGCCGGTCGGCTGGTGGGTGTGGGTGCCGACGACGAGGCTGGCGCGGCCGTCGACGAAATGCGCGAAGCACATCTTTTCCGAGGTCGCCTCGGCGTGGAAGTCGATAATCACGGCATCCGCCTGCTCGCCGAGCGGACAGGCGGCAAGCTCGCGTTCGCCGGCCTGGAACGGATCGTCGAGCTCGGGATGCATGAACACCCGGCCCATGATGTTGGCGACCAGCACGCGCGCGCCGCTCCTGGCGATATAGACACCGGAGCCGCGCCCGGGCGTGCCCTTGGGAAAGTTGGAGGGACGCAGGAAGCGCTCTTCACGCGGCGCGAAGGCGAGCGCGTCGCGCTGGTCCCAGACATGGTTGCCGGTGGTGACGACATCGGCACCGGCGGCGATCGTCTCGCGAAAAATATCTTCGGTGATGCCGAAGCCGCCCGCGGCGTTCTCGCCATTGACGATGACGAAATCGAGTTTGAAGTCGGAGATCAGGCCGGGCAGTTGTTCCCACACCGCCGTCCGTCCTGTCTTTCCAACCATGTCACCGAGGAAAAGAAGTCTCATATGATCCCGCACCGAAGTCAGCGAAAGCTGCATGACGCCAGTGAAGATCATGCGTCCCTTGTACTTATCTACAATTTTGGCGCGAAGCGGCGCAACCCGCTCTCGGTCAGTATTTCCGGAATGACGACGTCATGTTCCTCATCCGGCACCATTGCCACCTCCTGGCAGTCGAAGGCGATGCCGACCAGCCGCGGCGGCTGTCCCTTGTCGATCAGCTTGGCGATGGCGCGGTCGTAATAGCCGGCACCATAGCCGATGCGATGGCCGCGCGCATCGAAAGCGGCGAGCGGCACCAGCATCACAGAGGGGTCGAGCACCTCGGCTTCCTCGTGAGGGCCGACCGTGCCGAAACCCATCTCGACCATCGGCGCGCCGCGCACCAGTTCGCGAAAGACAATGGTGGTCTTGTCGAGAATGGCCGGCAGGCAAAGCCGCGCGCCCTTTTCACGCAAGGCAAACATCAACGGCCGAACGTCGACTTCAGAACGCATCGGCCAGAAGCCGGAAACGATCTGGCCTGGCTCGACATGGAGATGATCGCGTGCCGTCTCTGCCATTTCAAGCGCGACCTCCACCCGCCAGAACTCATCGAGCGCATCGCGGCGTCCGAGGGCCTCACGGCGAAGCTGCTTTTTCAGGTCTTTGAGAGAGGTCATGCAGCCAGGGTAGAAAAGGTCAGATCTGGATGGAGTTTTGGGAGCGACGTTTTCCACCGCAATCATCCACCGAAATGCGGGACGCGTGGCAATAAGTGACGATCCACACAACCGGTGGAGAGAGCGATCCCGGGAACCTACAAAGTAGGTGGGCGCCGTGTGAGAAAACCCACGGGTCTTCCCAGGGACAGCTCCCTAAGGATCGTTAAGGCCCCGGGGAAAATGTTCTCCTGCCGGGAAGCACAGACCGTCCCGCCCAATATAGGCTGCCGGCCGGCTAAGCGCCAGTGAGACGGGCATATGTTTCCATCAGGGTTCAAGCCCATTCGTCGCGGCCGGCGCACCCTTGCACAGGGTGAGCCGCGTCCTTACGGTTGCCATGATCAACCGAGGAGCAAGAATGCGTTTCGAAGGCACGGCGGCCTATGTCGCCGACAAGGATCTGATGGTGGCCGTCAACGCGGCGATCGCGCTGGAGCGGCCCTTGCTGGTCAAGGGCGAGCCAGGCACCGGCAAGACGGAACTGGCCCGCCAGGTGGCGTCAGCACTTGGCCTCGACCTCATCGAATGGCACGTCAAGTCGACCACCAGGGCGCAGCAGGGCCTTTACGAATATGACGCCGTCTCGCGCCTGCGCGACAGCCAGCTTGGTGACGAGCGCTTCAACGACATCAGGAACTACATCAAGCGCGGCAAGCTCTGGGAGGCGTTCGCCGCCGGCAGGAAGGTCGTGCTTTTGATCGACGAGATCGACAAGGCCGACATCGAATTCCCCAACGACCTCCTGCAGGAACTCGATCGGATGGAGTTCTTCGTCTACGAGACCGGCGAAACCATCCGCGCCGCCGTCAGGCCGATCGTCATCATCACCTCCAACAACGAGAAGGAGTTGCCGGACGCGTTCCTGCGCCGCTGCTTCTTCCACTACATCCGCTTTCCCGACGTCGACACGCTGCATAGAATCGTCGATGTCCACTATCCCGGCATCAAGCAGAACCTGGTGCGCGCGGCGCTGACCCAGTTCTACGAAATCCGCGACGTGCCCGGCTTGAAGAAGAAGCCGTCGACCTCCGAGGCGCTCGACTGGATAAGGCTGCTGGTCGCCGACGACATCGCGCCGGAAGATCTGCGCGCCGATCCGAAGAACGCCCTGCCCAAGTTGCATGGCGCATTGCTGAAGAACGAGCAGGACGTGCATTTGTTCGAGCGGCTGGCGTTCATGGCACGAAGGCAGCAATAGGTAGCAGCAGCGCTTTCCCTTCTGTGGACCGTTGCCAGCAGCCGAACAGGCAGGCAGCCTCGGCCAAACCTTCAGAGGAGATGACATGGCTGAGATTATCGTCCGCCCGCTCGCGCAGTCCGACCGCGCCGATTGGCGGCGGCTGTGGACCGACTACCTCACCTTCTATGAGACGAAGCTGCCGGAAGAGGTCTACGCCATCACCTGGAAGCGGCTGTTCACCGAGGGTGAGTTCGAGCCGAAAGGCTTCATCGCCACGCTGGACGGCAAGGCGGTTGGGCTCACCCACTATCTCTACCACCGCTCAGGCTGGTCGGAAAAAAACAACTGCTATCTGCAGGATCTGTTCGCCGACCCTGACGTGCGCGGCAAGGGCATTGGTGCTGCGCTGATCGAGGCAGTGAAACAGGAAGCCGAAAAAGTCGGCGTCAAGAACGTCTACTGGATGACACACGAGACCAACACCACCGCGCGCAAACTCTACGATCATGTCGCGCGCCGCACCGGCTTCATCGAATATGATCTGCTGTAGATAGACAATGTTCATCCCCTTCTTCCTCGAACTGAAGGCAGCGCGCGTTCCCGTTTCGCTGCGGGAATATCTGTCGCTACTCGAGGGGCTGGAAGCCGGGCTGGTCGACTATGATGTCGAAGGTTTTTATTACCTCGCCCGTGCGGCGCTGGTGAAGGACGAGCGCCATATCGACCGCTTCGACCAGGTGTTTGCGCATGTCTTCAAGGGCATCGAAGCGCTGGGCGGGCCGGATGCCGTCGATGTCGCTGACATTCCCGAGGAATGGTTGCGCCGCATCGCCGAAAAGCACCTGACCGACGAAGAGAAAAAACTGGTCGAGGCGCTGGGCGGTTTCGAGAAATTGATGGAGACCTTGAAGCAGCGGCTGGACGAGCAAAAAGGCCGCCACCAGGGCGGCTCGAAATGGATCGGCACCGGCGGCACCTCGCCCTTCGGTGCCTATGGCTACAATCCCGAAGGTGTGCGTATCGGCCAGCATGAAAGCCGCAACCGCCGCGCGGTGAAGGTGTGGGACAGACGTGAGTTCAGGAATTTCGATGATGCCGTCGAACTCGGCACCCGCAACATCAAGATCGCGCTGAAGCGGCTGCGTCGCTGGGTGCGCGAAGGCGCCGAGGAGGAATTCGACCTGCCCGGCACCATCCACGCCACCGCCGAACATGGCTATCTCGACGTGCAGACGCGGCCCGAACGGCGCAACGCGGTGAAGCTTTTGATGTTCTTCGATGTCGGCGGCTCGATGGACGACCACATCAAGAGCGTCGAGGAGCTGTTCTCGGCCGCCCGCGCCGAATTCCGCCAGCTCGAATATTTCTATTTCCACAACTGCCTCTATGAGGGTGTGTGGAAGGATAATCGCCGCAGGCATGCCGAGGTGATTCCGACCTTCGACCTCCTCCACAAATATGGCCCGGACTACAAGGTGATCGTCGTCGGTGACGCCTCGATGAGCCCTTACGAGATCGCTCATCCCGGCGGTTCGGTCGAGCACTGGAATCCGGAGGCAGGCAGTGTCTGGCTCGGCCGTCTGCTGCAGCAATGGCCGAACGCGGTATGGCTGAACCCCGAAGACCCCAAGAACTGGGGCTACACCCATTCGATTGCGATGATCCGCGACATCTTCGGCGGCCGCATGTTCCCGCTGACTTTGGCCGGGCTTGAGGGCGCGACCAGGCAGCTTTCAAGAAAACACTGAAAGACTGACAGGAGATCCGATGACCTGCTTTCTCTGCCTGCAATGCGGCGTCCAGTTCGCGGCGACAGAGACGCCTCCAAAACATTGCCCGATCTGCGAGGACGAGCGCCAATATGTGCGCTGGGAAGGGCAGGCGTGGATCACGCCGGAGGAACTTGCTGAAGGGCATCGGCTTGTGATGAAGGATGATGCCGGCGTTCTCGCCTTCGGCATCGAGCCGCGCTTCGCCATCGGCCAGCGGGCGCTGCTGGCACAGACGCCACACGGCAACGTGCTGTGGGACTGCGTTTCGATGGTCAGCGACGAGGCGGTGGCCGAGATCAACCGCCGCGGCGGCCTGGCGGCGATCGCCATCTCGCACTGCCATTATTATTCGGTGATGGTCTGTTGGAGCGAGGCGTTTGGCGGCGTGCCGATCTATCTCCACGCCGATGACCGCCAGTGGATCATGCGGCCGCACAAGGCGATCGTCAGCTGGGAAGGCGAGACGCTGGCCATAAACCCTTCGCTGACGCTCATCCGCTGCGGTGGCCACTTTGCCGGCGGTCAGGTGCTGCACTGGAAACGCGATGGCGGCGACGTCTTGCTGGCCGGCGATATCCTGCAGGTGACGCCGACGCGCCGCCATGTCAGCTTCATGTACAGCTATCCGAACTACATTCCGCTCAATGCAGCGGCCGTGCGCCGCATCGCGGCGGCGATGGAGCCATTCGCGTTCGACCATATCTACGGCGCGTGGTGGAACCAGAATGTCATCGGAGGCGCAAAAGCGGCGTTGGCTGCTTCGGTCGATCGCTATCTGGCGGCGATCGCATGAAGATCACGATCGAAAATGCGGGAAAATGCCGTAACAAATGCCTATCTTGGTGCGAATATGAGGTTGCAATCCGCGCATGACCCCGAGCCTCCGGTTCGGAAAGGATCATGCGCAAAACCAAAGTGCTACAGCGTCCCTTGCGCGTCCGATGGACGCGCGGCGCTGTAGGAGCGAGCCGGCAAGGCTGAGGAGATCACATGGACACCCACACCTACCCTGTAACCCGCACCGACGCCGAATGGCGCGCCCGGCTGACGCCGGAGCAGTATGCCGTCATGCGCGGTCACGGCACCGAGCGGCCGGGAAGCTGCGCTTTGCTCTACGAGAAGCGCGCCGGCACCTTTTCCTGCGCCGGCTGCGACCAGCCTTTGTTCGAATCCAAGCTGAAGTTCGAGAGCGGCACCGGCTGGCCGAGCTTCAACGACCCGGTGCCGGGCTCGGTCGAAAACACCGTCGACCGCAGCTACGGCATGGTTCGCACCGAATGCCATTGCGCCCGCTGCGGCAGCCATCTCGGCCATGTCTTCGAGGACGGCCCGCCGCCGACCGGCCTGCGCTATTGCATCAACGGCGTGGCGCTGAAATTCGAGCCCTCGGCTTGAGCCATCCGGGTTCGACACTATAGGGCGGCATCTGTCGCCCTTTTCGTTTAAATATCCGTCGCCCCCCTCTGGGCAGACGATCAGACCACGATCATCGCCACCAGCCACAGCGTGGCGCCAAGCGTCATCATCCAGGCCTTGGCCCCGGGAATCTTTTCGGTGGTCCGCCACACCGCCAAGGTCAGGAACAGGCTGTAGGGCACCGACGCGAAATGCACTGCCAGCACAAGCCCGAGCGGCAACTTCAATCCGAGCAAGACGAGCGCCAGCACCGATGCGGCGATGCTGACCGCGGTGCCGACGAGGACAAGGTCGCGCCAGAACAGCCGATCGAGCGGCACCTGGCCTTGCCAGCGTGAGCGGAAAAAGGAGCCGATACCTTCTGGCAACACCGGATGTCTATCCCTGCCCCAGGACTTCGGTTACCGCACGCTCGAAGCGCGAACATTCGGTCACCAGCCAGTCGGCCATGGCTGGCCAGTTGTCCTCGGCATAGCAGTTCACCCGCCACATCGAATTGATGCCGAGGCCCTCGCAACTCTGTTCCGGCCTGAGCTTCAGCCTGTCTTCGATTTCACGCTGAAACGGCTTCAGCCGCGACCAGGCTTGCGTGGCGCCGAATTTCTCGTTGCGACCGAAGAAGACGCCGACCTGGCTCTGCGCCGGCGCGACATACATGGAAAGGACCAAGGCGAAGTCGGGCAGCCCGCGCTGCCAGAACCAGGGTCCGCGCCGCGCCATCAGAGCCCTTTCTTCCGGATGCCGCTCAGCGAACAGCGTCCAGAAGCCGCGCTGGCGGAATTCAGAGGCGCGGCGGGCGCCGAAGTCGAATTCGCTCATGGCTCAAACCGTATCTCCGGCAACCGTGTCGGTGCCGGGGCCGGCTGATCTTACACCATGCCGAGCGCGGCCTTGTACAGATCGAGGATGGTTTCCTCTTCCTGCCGCTCGGCCTGGTCCTTCTTGCGCAGCCGGATGATCGTGCGCATCGCCTTGGTGTCGAACCCAGTGCCCTTGGCCTCGGCGAACACTTCCTTGATATCGTCGGAAATGGTTTTCTTCTCTTCCTCGAGCCGCTCTATGCGCTCGATGAAGGCACGCAGCTGGCCGGCGGCAACAGTCTGGCTGGTATCGGTGATATCGTCGGCCATATTTTTCTCCAAAAGCATCGGCTCCGCGACTCGCGGACGACTGCGGCAAAATTTGAGCCGGTTCGATGCCCGACCGGCGGCGGCGGGTCAAGCCGTTATCGACCAAGCCACGCGGGCTGCCGCCAGAAGCCGACAACCAGTCCGTTTTGCGAACTCTAATTGAAAGCGATCAGCAGATCCTTGGCATCGATCTGGTCGCCTGCCTTGACCAGCACCTCGGCGACCGTACCGTCGCGCTCGGCATGCAGCGCCGTCTCCATCTTCATCGCTTCGATGGAAAGCAGCACGTCACCGGCCTTCACAGCTTGGCCGGCAGCCACCGAAAGCGCCGAGACGACGCCCGGCATCGGTGCGCCGACATGCGCCTCGTTGCCGGGTTCGGCCTTGCGGCGGGCCTTGGCGGCGGACGCGCCATGCGCCCGGTCGGGCACCTTGACACGACGCGGCTGGCCGTTGAGCTCGAAGAACACGGTGACCATGCCCTTTTCGTCGACATCGCCGATGGCAAGGCATCGGACCACCAGCGTCTTGCCTTTCTCGATGTCGACGAAGATCTCGTCTTCCGGCTTCATGCCGTAGAAATAGGTCGGCGTCGGCAGGACGCTGACCGGCCCATAGGTTTCCTGCGCTCCGGCGAAATCCGTAAACACCTTTGGATACATCAGCCACGAGGCGAATTCGAACTCCGACAGCTTGCGCTCGAGCTTCTCCTCGATTTCCTTGCGGTTGGCCTTTAGGTCGGCTGGCTTGAGCAGTGAGCCGGGCCGCACCGTGATCGGCTTGTCGCCCTTCAGCGCCTTCCCCTGCAGCGCCGCCGGCCACCCGCCTGGCGACTGGCCAAGGTCGCCGCGCAGCATCGAGACGACCGAATCCGGGAATGCGATATCCTTGTCCGGGTTTTCGACATCGGCAACGGTGAGATCCTGGCTGACCATCATCAATGCCATGTCGCCGACGACCTTGGAGGACGGCGTCACCTTGACGATGTCGCCGAACATCAGATTGACGTCGTGATAGGTCTGCGCCACCTCGTGCCAGCGCGTCTCCAGTCCGAGCGAGCGCGCCTGTTCCTTCAAATTGGTGAACTGCCCGCCCGGCATCTCGTGCAGATAGACTTCCGAAGCCGGCCCCTTGAGGTCGCTTTCAAAGGCGGCGTACTGGTTGCGCACCGCTTCCCAGTAGAACGAGATTTTCCTGATCCATTGCGGGTCGAGACCGGGGTCGCGTTCTGTGCCCTTCAGCGCCTCGACGAGCGAGCCAAGGCATGGCTGCGAAGTGTTGCCGGAGAAAGCGTCCATCGCCGCGTCTATGGCGTCGACGCCGCTTTCCACCGCCGCCAGCACCGTCGCCGCCGACAGGCCCGACGTGTCGTGGGTGTGGAAATGGATCGGCAGGTCGGTCGCCTCGCGCAGCGCCTTGAACAGCACGCGTGCCGCCGCCGGCTTCAGCAGTCCGGCCATGTCCTTGACGGCAATGATGTGGGCGCCGGCCGCCTGCAATTCCCTGGCCAGGCCGACATAGTATTTGAGGTCGTATTTCGCCCGCGCCGGATCGAGGATGTCGCCGGTGTAGCAGATCGCCGCTTCGATCAGCTTACCCTCGGCGCCGACCGCATCCATGGCGACGCGCATATTGTCGACCCAGTTCAGGCAATCGAAGACCCGGAACAGGTCGACGCCACCGCTTGCTGCCTGCTTGACGAAATGCTGCACGATATTGTCGGGATAGTTGGTGTAGCCGACGCCATTGGCGCCGCGCAGTAGCATCTGCAACAGCAGATTGGGCGCCGCCTCGCGCACCAGCGACAGCCGCTCCCACGGATCCTCGGTGAGGAAGCGCATGGCGACGTCGAAGGTGGCGCCGCCCCAGCATTCCAGCGATAGAAGCTGCGGCAAGGCGCGCGCATACGTACCGGCGATGCCGGCAATGTCATGCGTACGCATGCGCGTCGCGAGCAGCGATTGATGGCCGTCGCGCATCGTCGTGTCGGTGACCAACACCTCTTTCTGGTCGCGCATCCAGGCGGCGAACTTCTCCGGCCCGAGCACATCCAGCTTCTGCTTGCTGCCGCCGGGCACATTGCCGTTGAGGTAAGGCACCACGGGCGCCGCGGCATCGGCCTTCGGCTGCGGCCGGCCGCGCGTCTCGGGATGGCCGTTGACGCTGACGTCGGCGAGATAGTTGATGAGCTTGGTGGCGCGATCCTGGCGCTTGACCTGCTGGAACAGTTCCGGCGTCGTGTCGATGAACTTGGTCGTGTAGGAATTGTCGGCGAAGCTCGGATGGTTGATGATCGCTTCGAGGAAGGTCAGATTGGTGGCGACGCCGCGGATGCGGAACTCGCGCAGCGCCCGGTTCATGCGGGCGATCGTCTCGGCCGGCGTCGGCGCCCACGCCGTCACCTTCTCCAGCAGCGGATCGTAGAAGCGGGTGATGACAGCGCCCGAATAGGCGGTGCCGCCATCGAGGCGGATGCCGAAGCCTGTTGCGCCGCGATAGGCGGTGATGCGTCCGTAGTCGGGGATGAAATTGTGCTCGGGGTCTTCCGTGGTGATGCGGCACTGCAGCGCGTGGCCGTTCAGCCTTATGTCCTTCTGCGCCGGCACGCCTGATTCCGGTGTGCCGATGGCAAAGCCGTCGAGGATATGGATCTGCGCCTTGACGATATCGATGCCGGTCACCTGCTCGGTGACGGTGTGCTCGACCTGGATGCGCGGGTTGACCTCGATGAAATAGAATTTGCCGGTGTCGGCGTCCTGCAGGAACTCGACCGTGCCGGCGCCGATATAACTGGTCTCGCGGGCGATCTTCAGCGCATGGCCGCAAAGCTCCTCGCGCTGCGACATTTCGAGATAGGGCGCCGGCGCCCGCTCGACGACCTTCTGGTTGCGGCGCTGGATCGAACAGTCGCGCTCGAACAGGTGCACCGCATTGCCATGGGTGTCGCCCAGCACCTGCACCTCGACATGGCGCGCGCGCTCGATCAGCTTTTCGAGATAGACCTCGTCCTTGCCGAAGGCGGCCTTCGCCTCGCGCTTGCCTTCCGTGACTTCACGGGCAAGGTCGGCTTCGGCGCGGATGGCGCGCATGCCGCGGCCGCCGCCGCCCCATGATGCCTTCAGCATCACCGGATAGCCGATTTCCTTTGCCAGTTTCTTGACCTCGTCCATGTCGTCCGGCAACGGATCTGTGGCGGGGATCACCGGCACGCCGAGTTCGATGGCGAGGTTGCGCGCGGCGACCTTGTTGCCGAGCCGCCGCATCGTGTCCGGCTTCGGCCCGATGAAGGTGATGCCGGCCTCGGCACAGGCGTCGGCGAATTCGGGGCTTTCCGACAAAAGGCCGTAGCCCGGATGAATGGCATCGGCGCCCGAAAGCCTGGCGACGCGGATCACCTCCTCGATCGACAGATAGCTTTCGATCGGTCCCATGTCCCGGGTCAGATGCGGCCCACGCCCAACCTGGTAGCTCTCGTCGGCCTTGAAACGGTGCAGGGAGTATTTGTCCTCCTCGGCCCAGATCGCCACGGTTTTGAGGCCGAGTTCGTTGGCCGCGCGAAAGACGCGAATGGCGATTTCGGACCGGTTGGCGACGAGGATCTTCGTGATGGCCAAGGACTGAGCTCCAGCAACGGAAGGAAGAGAAATCGGCGCAATGATTAGCGTGAAAATGCTGCAGTGCAAACAAATTTGACGCGCATTTAAACCGATTGAAATGGAATCATTGCGCCAGAGGCCTTCGCATTCATCCAAACAGCCAGAAAAAGCGCCGGCTCTGCCGTGACGCGCGATCATTCCCGGCTAAGGGACCCGGCTCCATCGGCCGCCCCTGATGACAAAAAGAAAATGCCCGGCGCGAGGCGCCGGGCATCCGTAAACGGTCTGGAGACTGACGAGTCTTACATCTTCTGGATGTAGGTGTACTTGCCGTCGTCGCCCTTCTTCCATTCGTACATCACGTAGCCGGGCAGCGTGGGGTCGCCCTTGGCGTCATAGGACAGATCGCCGAGCACGGTCTTGAACGGGCCGTTTTCATGCAGCGCCTTGGCAACTGCCTGCGGATCGTTCGACTTGGCAGCGGTCGCTGCCTCGGCGATAGCCTGCACGGCGGCGTAGGAGTAGAGCGTGTAGGCTTCAGGTTCGAAACCCTGCGCGCGGAACTTCTCGACGAGTTCCTTGTTGGCGGGGATCAGGCGCGGATCCGGGCCGAACGTGTTGAGCGTGCCCGCAACCGCGTCACCCGCGATCGAAGCCAGTTCGTTCGACACGATGCCGTCGCCGGAGACCAGCGTCGCCTTGAGGCCCTGGTCGGCCGCCTGGCGGATGATCAGGCCGGCTTCGGTGTGCAGGCCGCCCCAATAGATGATCGAAACGCCGGCTTCCTTCATCTTGGCGATCAGCGCCGAGAAGTCCTTGTCGCCGACATTGATGCCTTCATACATGACTTCCGTCAGGCCCTTGGCATTCATTGCCTTCTTGGTTTCGTCGGCAAGGCCCTGGCCGTAGGTGGTCTTGTCGTGCACGACGGCGATCTTGGCGTCCTTGAAGTTCGCGGCGAGATAAGCGCCGGCAATGCTGCCCTGCTGGTCATCGCGTCCGCAGGTGCGGAACACGTTCCACAGACCGCGCTCGGTAAACTGCGGGTTGGTAGCGGCCGGCGTCACTTCGACGATGCCGTTTTCCGCATAGACTTCCGATGCCGGGATCGAGACGCCCGAGTTGAAGTGGCCGACCACGAACTTGACACCGTCGCCGACGAACTTGTTGGCGACCGAGATACCCTGCTTCGGATCGGAAACGTCGTCGCCGACCTCAAGCTTGATCTGCTCGCCATTGATGCCGCCCTTGGCATTGATGTCGGCGACAGCAGCTTCCGCGCCCTTCTGAAGCTGCGCGCCGAAGGCGGCGTTCGGACCGGTGATCGGACCTGCGACGCCGAACATGACGTCAGCCCACGCGTTGCCGCCGAACGCGACCAGCGCGGTCAGGGCGACGGCGGACAAAAGTGACTTTTTCATTTAAAACGCTCCCATTAACGGAGTGGGCGTGGATGAAGCTTTCATGCGATGCCCACCCTTATCGCAGAAAGCATAGTTTGCCGATTTTCAGGCACTTGTCACGCCGATTCAATTTCGAGGCGGCGTTAATGATGAACGTCAACCTTTCGGTTTCCAGCTCAAGAGTGAAGCTCTTTCGTAGAGCCAATTATACTGTGTCACCATCTGGTTGGTGCGCGTGTATTGATAGCCGACGAAGCCGAGGATCATCAGCACGATGGTGTCGACGACATAATAGTGCAGCGAGAACATGGTGCCGCCGAACAGCGCGTGATGGATGAAGCGGATCGCGATGCCGAGGCCCAGCATATAGGCGAACAGCTGGATGAAGCTGCGCCACGTCTGAGCACTGGCCTTGCCCGTCATCCACGCCGCCCAGCCGCCGAGCAGACAGGTGACGAAGAAGAACTGCCAGATCGAGGGTTCCTCGTAAAGAATGCCCTGCATGGTGAAGTCTCCTTAGCATGATCCCGAAAAGTTGCGGACTTTCCGGACAAGATCATGCGACAAACAAACAATCTGGAGCGGAATGGCGAATGCACGCATTCCGCTCCGAACTCAGTGGTGTCCGCCTTCGAGATAGGCGGCGCGCACTTCCGGATTGGCGAGCAGCTCCTTGCCGGTGCCGCTCATCGTCACATTGCCGTTGACCATGACGTAGCCGCGCGTGGCGAGCTTGAGCGCGCCGAAGGCGTTCTGCTCGACCAGGAACACGGTCAGCCCCTGGGTGCGGTTCAGTTCGCGGATGGCGTCGAAGATCTGCTTGACGATCAGCGGCGCGAGACCCAGCGACGGCTCGTCGAGCAAAAGCAGCTTCGGTCGTGCCATCAGCGCGCGTCCGATCGACAGCATCTGCTGCTCACCGCCCGACAGCGTGCCGCCGCGCTGGGTGATGCGCTCTTTCAAACGCGGGAACAGCGTGAACACCTTCTCGACGTCCTCGTCATAATGCTTGAGGTTGTCGAGGCTGGCGCCCATCTGCAGGTTTTCCATCACCGTCATGCGCGGAAAGATCCGCCGGCCCTCGGGCGACTGGGCAATGCGCATGCGCGCGATCTCGTGCGTCGGCATCTGGGTTATGTCGGTGCCGGCAAAGGTGATGGTGCCGGCGCGAGCCCGCGGCGCGCCGAAAATGGTCATCATCAGCGTCGACTTGCCGGCGCCATTGGCACCGATCAGCGCCACGATCTCACCTTCCTTCACAGTGACATCGACGCCGTTCAAGGCTCGGATGTTGCCGTAGTAAGTCTGCACGCCCTTGATATCGAGCAGCGTTGTCGCGGCCATCACTTGCCCCCTCCACGCTTGCCCGCCGCGGTCTTGCTCGCGGTCTTTCCGGAGGCTGCCTTTGCAGTCTTTGCGGAAGCATGGCTTGTCGCCACCTTGCCCGCGTCGACGCGGCGCGAGAATTCCGTGTCCTTGCCCTGGCCGAGCAGCCTGGCCTGTTTGACCCATTCCTCGCGCGCGATACGTCCGTCAAAGGCGAGATAGGCTTCGGCGGCCTCGACGTCGGCCTTTTTCCAGGCGCCGATCTGGTCGAAGTGGAAGATGCCGTGATCGTTGAGCTTCTTCTCGTTGACCGTACCGATGCCCTTGATGCGGGTCAAATTGTCGGCCTTGCCGCCGCGAGGCGCAGCCAGCCGGTTGGAGATCTCTCCAGCCTTCGCCGGGGCCTTGGCTGTAGGCTTGGCCGATGCGGTCGACTTCGCCGCCGTGCCGGTTGCCGCCTTTGACGCCGCTTTCGGAGCAGGCTTTGCCTTCGCCGCCGGCACGGCTGCCAGCGAGGCTGCCTTGTTTGCCGCGGCGAGCGACCTGGCGTCGACCTGACCGGCCTTTGACGCTCCCTTGGCCACCGTAACCCGCTCGCCCGAACTATGGCCGACAGTGTCGGTCACCGGCCCGGCGAGATAGGACGACGATGTTCCCGGACCATGCGCGGCATCCGGCCCTGTATCGAGCTGTTCGATGACATCTTCGTCGCCGACTTCGGTGAGGACCGCCTCGACTTCCTCGTCGTCGACGCCGAGATAGGCGGCGATGACGCGCGGATCTGTGCGTACCGACTGCGGACTGCCGTCGGAAATCTTGCGGCCGTACTCCAGCACCACGACATGGTCGGATATCTGCATGACCACCGACATGTCGTGCTCGATCAACAGGATCGAGGTGCCGGATGTGTTCTTGATGTCGATCAGCAGCTCGTTGAGCGCCGCCGATTCCTTCGGATTGAGGCCGGCCGCCGGTTCGTCGAGGCACAGAAGCTCGGGTCCCGTGCACATGGCGCGAGCGATTTCGAGACGGCGCTGCGCGCCATAGGGCAGGTCGCCGGCCGGGTCGTCGGCACGGTCGACAAGATCGGCCTTTTCCAGCCAATGCTTGGCGAGTTCCACCGATTCGGCCGAGGCCTTGCGATAGCCGCTGAAGCCGAACAGGCCAAGCACCGTGTAGCCCGATGCCTTCATCAGTTTGTTGTGCTGGGCGACCAGCAGGTTCTCCAGCAGGGTCATGCCGGAGAACAGGCGGATGTTCTGGAAGGTGCGCGCCACCTTGGCGCGCGCCGGGATCTCATGGTTGGGCAGCCGCTCGAGCAGGAAGGTCGAACCATCGTTCCGGTTGAGCGTGATCATGCCTTCCGAGGGCTTGTAAAAGCCGGTGATGCAGTTGAACACCGTGGTCTTGCCGGCGCCGTTGGGGCCGATCAGCGCGGTGATCTCGCCGCGCTTGGCGGCGAAAGACAGATCGCCGATGGCCACCAGGCCGCCGAACTTCATCGACAGATGATCGACCTGCAGGATAGCGTCGTTCACGCCGGAATTGGCCTTCTGAACAGGGTTCGCATTCATCAGCCGTGTCCTTCCTTGGTGAAGGAGCTTGAGACAGCCTTTCGCTCCTTGAGGAAGGCGGTTGGTTCACGACTGCCGACGAAGCCGCGCGGCTTCCACAGCATGACGATGACCATGGCCATGCCGAACAGAAGCATGCGGTAGAGTTCCGGTGTGAAGTCCGGTCCGAAGACCTGCTTGAGGAAGTCGAGTTCGCGCAACGCCTCGGTACCGCCGATCATCACCATTGCGGCGACCGCGATGCCGACCAGCGAGCCCATGCCACCGAGAACGACGATGGCCAGGATGATGGCCGATTCCAGGAAGACGAAGGATTCCGGGCTGACGAAGCCCTGCCGTGCGGCGAAGAACGCGCCGGCGAAGCCGCCGAACATCGCACCCGTGGCAAAGGCTGTAAGCTTCGTAGTGGTGGTGTTGATGCCGAGCGAACGGCAGGCGATCTCGTCCTCCCGCAACGCTTCCCAGGCACGGCCGACCGGCATGCGCCGCAGCCGGATGGTAACGAAGGCTGTCAGCAGCGCCAGCGCCAGGATCAGGTAATAGAGGAAGATCTTGTAGTAGGCGCTCGATGTCGCGAGATGCAGCACCTTGGCGATGTAATTGGGGTCCGACACGTTGAAGGTCATCAGGCCGAAGAAGGTGACCTTCGGAATGCCGGAAATACCGGCCGAACCGTTGGTGACCTCACGCCAGTTGATCAGGACCAGGCGGATGATCTCACCGAAAGCCAAGGTGACGATCGCCAGATAGTCGCCACGCAGGCGCAGCACCGGAAAACCGAGCAGCACGCCCCAGAAGGCGGCCATGGCGCCGGCGGCCGGCAAAAGGATCCAGAACGACAGGCCGTATTGCGTGCCGAGCAGCGCATAGGCATAGGCGCCGACCGCGTAGAAAGCGACATAACCGAGGTCGAGCAGGCCGGCGAGGCCGACGACAATGTTCAGGCCCCAGGCCAGCATCACATAGATCAGGATCTGGATGCCGAAATTGTCGACCCATTTCAGCGAACCTTGCAGACCGCCGACGAACGACCAGGACATCAGCGACAGGATCGCCACTACCAGGATCGGATAGAGGATCAGCGCGGCAATGCCGAGTTTGGTGAAGTTAGCATGGATGAAGCCCCGGAAATAATAGATCACGCAGGCCAGCACATAGATGACTGCCAGGGCGCGCAGGAACTGCAGATAGCCCGCCGGCTCGGCTCCCACCCATCCGACGAGAGAGCTGTTGACCGCAAACAACACCACCGCCGCGACCAAGGCCACGATGAAGGCCGGCAACTGGAAGAAGCGTGACGCCACGCTGGCCGGCAGCAGGCCGGTGGCGACGTCGGTGATCTTCTGGTTGGCGAGGAAGGGCTGGCCATAAGCGACATAGAGGAAGCGCCCGACAGCCGTGGCGATCACCACGGCGGCAAGCAGGCCCCAGCGTGTCGTCAGGACCAGTTCATTGGAAATGTTCTGGCCGGTCTTCAGGCCGATGAACAGCACGAACAGGCCGAACGATATGGCAGCGGCATAAAGTGCCTCGCGCAACGCGCGCTGCATGGGGGTGGCGACGGTGTCGCGCTCCGGAGATACGGTGACGGCCATAGTCTCAGACCTTTTCGACTTCTGGCCGGCCCAATATGCCGGAAGGCAGGAAGATCAGCACGATGGCCAGGATCGAGAACGCCGCGACGTCCTTGTAGTCGATCGAGAAATAGGCCGACCACATGCTCTCGATGAAGCCGATCATCAGCCCGCCGACCACCGCCCCAGGCAGCGAACCAATGCCGCCCAGCACCGCCGCCGTGAAGGCCTTCACGCCCGGCGTGAAGCCATCCGAGAAGGCAATGACGCCGTAATACATCAGGAACAAAGTGCCGGCGACCGCGGCGAGGGCCGCACCCATGATGAAGGTGATCGAGATGGTACGGTCGACATCGATGCCGAGCAGCGCCGCCATCTTGCGGTCCTGCTCACAGGCCCGTTGCGCTCGCCCGAGCGAGGTCTTGTTGACCAGATACCAGAACAGCGCCAGCAGCAGCGCCGTGACGACGACGATGATGATCTGCTTCAGCGACACGCTGATGCCGTTGATGTTGTAAACCTGGCTGACCATCGGCGGGATCGGCTTGTTGCGTGGACCCTGCGTCACCTGGACGAAGTTCGACAGCGCGATCGACATGCCGATGGCAGTGATCAGCGGGGCCAGTCGGAACGAACCGCGCAACGGCCGGTAGGCGACCTTTTCGATCGTCCAGTTATAGAGGCTGGTGAGCAGCATCGCCACGATCATCATGATCAGCAGCGCCAGCACAACCGGCACCGAATAGAACAGCGCGCCAAGGGCGAGGAAGACGATCAGTGCCGTGAAGGCACCCACCATGAAGATGTCGCCATGGGCGAAATTGATCATGCCGATGATGCCGTAGACCATCGTGTAGCCGATCGCGATCAGCCCATAGATCGATCCCAGCGTCAGCCCGTTGATAAGCTGCTGGACAAAATACTGCATGTGTACATGGCTCCCCTGGAATGTCGCCCATGCAGACGCATTCCTTTTCGTATTTCCCCTAGTCGTAAAGTTTCGAGCCCGGATTGCAACGTCATTTTTCAATCGTCATGCGTGTTTTCGAAGCACGCTGTCCGATTGCCCGTTTTCCATCATCCAGCCCCTGGACTATCGCGGACCCTACCATTGGCATAACGCAATGTCTTTGACGATTCGACCGCATCATGCGCTCCGTTTCGAAGAAATCGCCGTCAAAATTAGGTGATGAAAGGAATCCTTGCGTTTTTGGCACGATCCATTTTTCAGGCCGTTGCTTTCCGCAAGGTCAGGATCCCCATCACTTGACAACAAATCCGTGCGCGAAAGGGTCGCGGTCGTCGATGAAGATGGTGTTCAGTCCGGTCATCCGCGCCCAGCCGCCGATCGAGGGAATGATGGCCGGCTTGCCGGCCACGCTGACATCCTTTTCGACCTTGCCCTTGAACAGCGAACCGATGATCGATTCATGGACGAAGCTGTCGCCGGCCTTGAGTTTGCCCTTGGCATGAAGCTGCGCCATGCGCGCCGAGGTGCCGGTGCCGCAGGGCGAGCGGTCGATCGCCTTGTCGCCGTAGAACACGGCATTGCGGGCATCCGCGCCATCCACCGTCGGCGCACCGGTCCACAGCATGTGCGACAGCCGGTTGATGCCAGGGCTCTCGGGATGGACGAAGGAATATTTCTCGTTGAGCCGCTGGCGCACCACCGGGCTCCAGGCGATGAAGTCGCCCGCCGAATAATCGGCCATGTCGCGATAGTTCTCCTGCGGCTCGACGATGGCGTAGAAGTTGCCGCCATAGGCGACATCGACGGTGATTTCGCCGAGCCCAGGGCATTCGACCGTCAGCCCCTCGGCATGGAGGAAGGACGGCACATTGGTGATGCGCACCTCCTCGACATAGTCGCCGACCTGTTTGTATTCGGCGATGACAAGGCCGGCCGGCGTGTCGAGCCGAAGCACGCCCGGCGTCTTCGGCTTGATCAGTCCGTGTTCGATGGCCATCGTCACCGTACCAATGGTGCCATGCCCACACATCGGCAGGCAGCCGGAGGTTTCGATGAACAGGATGGCGATATCGCAATCCTCGCGCGTCGGCGGATAGAGGATCGAGCCGGACATCACGTCGTGGCCGCGCGGCTCGAACATCAGTCCGGTGCGGATCCAGTCATACTCGGCCAGAAAATGCGCACGCCGCTCCATCATAGTCGCGCCCTGCAGCAGCGGGCCGCCGCCAGCGACCAGCCGCACCGGATTGCCGCAGGTGTGGCCGTCTATGCAGAAGAAGGATTTCTTGGCCATGACGCTCCTCGAAAATCAAAAACCCGAAAAATCAAAATCGTTGCGGACTGAAGGGGGCCAGATCGATCGGTGGAGTCTGCCCCAGGACAAGATCCCTGATCAACCGTCCGGTGGCCGCCGCCTGGGTCAGGCCGAGATGGCCATGGCCGAAGGCATAGACCACCGACCGCTTTCCCGGCGCGCCGCCGATGACGGGCACTGAATCCGGCAGCGAGGGGCGGAACCCCATCCATTCGCGCCCACCCGAGGGATCGAGCCCCGGCAAGAATTTCTGTGCCTTCCGCAGCAGCGCTTTCGACCTGGCATAATTGGGCGGCCGCTCGATGCCGCCGAGTTCAACGGCGCCACCGACACGCATGCCCGTTTCGAGCGGCGTGACGACGAAACCATGGCCGGAGAAGATCAGCATCCGCTTCACGTCGAAGGCACTCGTCGGCAACGTGGTGTTGTAGCCGCGCTCGGTCTCCAGCGGAATGCGATCGCCGAGCTGCCGCGCCAGCAGATGCGACCATGCGCCGGCGGCGACGACAAGTTGTCGCGCCTGCCTTGTGGTGCCGTCTGCCAACGTCAGCGTCGCACCATCCTGATCCGCCGCGACTTGGCTGATCCGGGCCAGCTCAAAGCGGGCGCCCTTGGCCTGCGCATAGGCCCACACCGCCTTGCCCAGCAGTTTCGGGTCGGCGACCGTCTTCCATCCCGGCACGAACGTGCCTTTGATGAAGCGCGGCGACAGCCCCGGCTGCAAGGCGGCCAGTTCCTCGCCCTCGACATGGCGGAAACCGATGCCGAAACGCTCACGCGCCGCCCAGCCAGGCAGCCCGGCCTGAAATTCGGCTTCGCTTTCATAGAGCTCCAGTGAACCGTCCTCGCGCAGCATCGACCGCGTACCGGAGCGATCGAGCAAGCCCATCCACTCCGCCTCGGCGAGCTTCATCATGCCCGCCTGAGCGGCAAGGCTCGCCTCGTATTTCCCGGGCGCCCCGGCGCGCCAGAAGCGGATTAGCCAGGGCAGAAGCCTCGGCAGATGGGCGGGCGGAATGCTGAGCGGGCCAAGCGGATCGGCCAGCCATTTCGGCAGCTGCCGGATCATGCCCTTGTGGGCCAGCGGCAGCACGTCGGAGAACGCGAAGGCGGCGGCATTGCCGGAGCTCGTCTCCTCGCAAATGCCGGTGCGGTCGAAGACGGTGGCCCTGCGTCCGGCCTCGGCGAGAGACGCAGCGGCACAGATGCCGATGATGCCGCCACCGATGATGGCGATGTCGATTGGAACATCGCTATTCATCTTTGTACGTCACCCCTGCATGCATGTCCCAGTCTCCGCCCCGCTCGCTTCATACCAGCTCAGAACTGCGGCAGTGTCGGCCGCACGGCGAGCGCATCCTTGACGATCTTCTCGACAGCCTTGCGGCGCTCTCCAGACAGCGGCTGGCGCGGCATGCGAACGCGGTCATTTGTGTTGATCGCGAACACTTCGGCAAGCTTGATGTTTTGGACCAGGTAAGTCGAGACATCGAGATCGAGCAGCGGCCGGAACCAGCGGTAGATGGCGAGCGCCTCCTCGCGGCGGCCCTGCTTCATCAGCTGGAATATGGCGACGGTCTCGCGCGGGAAGGCTGTGACCAGTCCCGCGACCCAGCCGATGGCGCCGACCGACAGCGCCTCGAAGGCCAGATTGTCGACGCCGGTGAACAGGTCGTAGCGGGTGCCCAGGCGATTGATGATCTCGGTCGAACGACGGATGTCGTCGGAGGATTCCTTGATCGCGACAAAGCGCTTGTCCGACGCCAGCTCCTCCATCTGGTCGACGGTGACGTCGACACGGTAGGCGAGCCGGTTCGAGTAGATCATGACCGGCAGGTCGCCCGCCTCGGCGACCGCACGAAGCGCTGCAACCGTCTCTTCCGCATTGGTGTGGTAGATCGGGCTCGGCACGACCATGAGGCCGTTGGCGCCTTCCCGGCTCGCGCGCTTGGCGATGCTGGCCGCCTCGCGTGTGCCGGCCTCGTTGACGGTCAGCAGCACCGGCTTCTTGCCGGCGACCTTCTGTGCGGTCTTCAGCACCTCGATCTTCTCGTCGGGCGACAGCATCGGCCCCTCGCCGAGCGATCCGCAGACGATGATGCCGTCGCAGCCGGCCTCCATCTGCAGGCTGAAGCAGCGCTCCATCTCGGCATGATCGAGACGATCATCCGCGGTGAATTTGGTCGTGACGGCAGGAAAAACTCCGGTCCACATGATCATCTCTCCATCTGATATATCAGTGGTATATCTATTAACAAACCCGCTGTCAATGCGGATTCCGTTATGATATATTCAAGATATATCAGGAGAGCGCATTTGATATCCATGGCAGCAAACACCTCGGCGGAGCCGGCCGCGACCAGGGCCTACCATGTGCTCGAGCACATGATCGTCACGCTCGAACTGGCCCCGGCAAGCTTCGTCACCGAGGGCGCCCTGATCGACAGGCTGGGGCTTGGCAGGACACCGGTGCGCGAGGCTATCCAGCGGCTGGCATGGGAAGGGCTGCTCGACGTCAGGCCGCGCGCCGGCATCGCCATCGCCCCGCTCCATCCCGGCGACTGGTTGCGCGTCCTCGATGCACGTCGCGGCGTCGAGGTGGTGCTCGCCCGCTCGGCCGCCCGCTTCGTCACCCGCGAAGCCGCCGACCTGTTTCACGAAGCAGCGCTTGCCATGCAGAAGGCGGTGATCTCGGGTAATGTGCTTGCCTTCATCCAGGCCGACAAGGCACTCGACGAAGCGCTGGCGCTGGCTGCCGACAATCCCTTCGCCGCCCGTTTGGCCGCCCCCTTGCAGACCCACAGCCGCCGCTTCTGGTTCCGCTACAAGGCCGAGACCGGTCTTGCCGAATCCGCCGAGCACCATGTCGCGCTGATCCGCTCGATCCTTGCGGGCGACGAGGAGGCCGCGGCCAAGGACGCCAAACGCCTGATGGCGCTGTTGCGCGGCCACGCCGAGACGGCCGCTACGCGCTGAATGTCCTTTTATATCCGGTGCGCTCTCGTCGCCGGCGCTTCCTCGAAGCTCGGGTCAAGTCCCGGGCAAGGCAGCCGCCGCCATCAACGGGCCGTCCCAGCCTTCGCCTGCCGTGATGACGCAGCTCTGACCATGCGTGTCGGTGGCAAGAATCGTCCAGGTCCCTTGGTCGGAGACGAAAATCTCGAGAATCACGCTCGGGTTGACCAGGCCGCGCGCCGCCTCGCTTTCGTGGAATTTTTCCCCGAGCGCTTTGATCATATCCGCACGGGCCGCGCATTGCTCTGCCAGCGCCGGGGCGGCCGGAAACGCGGAAACCGCCGCGAAAAATAGCGTTGCCACAAGACGGGTCATCTGACACCTCCTTGCGCCAGACGATGTCCCCGAGGCTGTCGCCAGCGCCGTTGCTTGATCTGCCGTACCTCCTTGCGGCAGGACTGCAGACCAAGACGGCAGATGCCTACTTGGTTCCATCACATTAGCGTTCAAGCGGATAGGGTCGCCACCGGATTGCAAAAAAAGCCCGGGGCGCAAGCGCCCGGGCCTTGAATCCAAATCAATTTGTCGTCCGGGTCAGTTCATCGTCGGGATGACGAATTCAGCACCGTCCTTGATGCCCGCCCGCGCGACCGCAGCCGAAGGCGAGGACGCGCAACCGAGAAATCGTCCGTCTAGTTCATCGTCGGGATGACGAATTCGGCACCATCCTTGATGCCGGACGGCCAGCGCGAGGTCACCGTCTTGGTCTTGGTGTAGAAGCGGAATGCATCCGGCCCGTGCTGGTTAAGATCGCCGAACGAAGATGCCTTCCAGCCGCCGAAGGTGTAATAGGCGATCGGCACGGGGATTGGCACGTTGATGCCGACCATGCCGACCTGGACACGGCTTGCAAAGTCGCGCGCGGCATCGCCGTCACGGGTGAAGATGGCGACGCCATTGCCCATCTCGTGGTCGTTGGCCAGCTTGATCGCGCTCTCATAGGTCGGCGCGCGCACAACAGAGAGCACCGGCCCAAAGATCTCTTCCTTGTAGATGCGCATATCGGCGGTCACATTGTCGAACAGGCAGCCACCCATATAGTAGCCGTCTTCATAACCCTGCATGGAGAAGCCGCGGCCGTCGACGACCAGCTTGGCGCCTTCCTTGACGCCGGTGTCGACATAGCCCTTAACGCGTTCCAACGCCTGCGCCGTCACCAGCGGGCCGAAATCGGCGGAAGAGTCGGTCGAAGGACCGACCTTCAGGCTCTCGACGCGCGGGATCAGTTTTTCCATCAGCCGGTTGGCGGTATCGTTGCCGACAGGCACGGCCACCGAGATCGCCATGCAGCGCTCGCCGGCCGAGCCGTAGCCGGCGCCGATCAGCGCATCGACGGTCTGGTCCATGTCGGCATCGGGCATGATGATCATGTGGTTCTTGGCACCGCCGAAGCACTGCACGCGTTTGCCGGCGGCCGTGCCGCGCGAATAGATGTAATGGGCGATCGGCGTCGAGCCGACAAAGCCGATGGCCTTGATGTCGGGATCGTCGAGGATGGCGTCGACCACGTCCTTGTCGCCATTGACGACATTGAGGATGCCTGCCGGCAGGCCGGCTTCGAGGAAGAGTTCGGCAATGCGCATCGGCACGCCGGGATCGCGCTCCGAAGGCTTCAGGATGAAGGCGTTGCCGCAGGCGATGGCCGGCGCGATCTTCCACAGCGGGATCATCGCCGGGAAATTGAACGGCGTGATGCCGGCGACGACGCCGAGCGGCTGGCGCATCGAATAGACGTCGATGCCGGGGCCGGCGCCGTCGGTGAATTCGCCCTTCATCATGTGCGGCGCGCCGATGCAGACTTCGACCACTTCGAGGCCGCGCTGGATGTCGCCCTTGGCGTCAGCGATGGTCTTGCCGTGCTCGCGCGCCAGGATGTCGGCCAGTTCGTCATAGTCGCGGGCGACCAGTTCGAGAAACTTCATCAGCACGCGCACGCGGCGCTGCGGGTTGGTTGCCGCCCATTTGGGCTGTGCCGCCTTGGCATTCTCGACAGCCGCGCGCAGTTCCGCCTGCGAAGCCAGCGCCACCGTGCCGCGCACGGAGCCGTCCATCGGCTGCATGACATCCTGCTTGCGGCCGCTGGTCCCGGCGACATGCTTGCCGCCGATGAAATGACCATAATCGATCATGATTTCTCTCCCTTGTTCGTGATGCTGTATTGTCCGCCTTTGGCCGGCGGATGGCAACGCGACGGAGAACGCAACCGTTGTGCGGAGAATAGATAACGAGAGGCACCTGTGCATCAATTGCCGCAAATGATAGGGTGCGCCCGTCTTTACAGGATTTCTCAAGGTTGAGCTTCGTCACACCCCCCTCTGTCCTGCCGGACATCTCCCCCGCAAGGGGGGAGATCGGATGTAGCGGTCGCTTTCGCAAATCTTCAGCTCCGCAAAAGAGGCTCTGTCAGCGGAGCTGCCAATCTCCCCCCTTGCGGGGGAGATGTCCGGCAGGACAGAGGGGGGTGGGCGGGAACGCGACGCTCGTCATTAGATCGGACCATGCCCATGAACTGGGATGACGTCCGCATCTTCCTTGCCGTGGCCCGCGCCGGCCAGATCCTTGGCGCGGCCAAACGGCTGGAGCTCAACCACGCCACCGTCTCGCGCCGCATCGCCGCACTCGAGGATGCGCTGCGGACAAAGCTGTTTCGTCGGCTGACGACCGGCAGCGAGTTGACCCCGGCCGGCGAGCGCTTTCTCGACATTGCCGAGCGCATGGAAGGCGACATGATCGCCGCGCGCTCGACCATTTCAGGCGAAGGCGATGATGTCTCCGGCACCGTGCGCATCGGCGCGCCCGACGGTTTTGGCGTCGCCTTCCTGGCCAAGCGCCTCGGCGAACTGACCGCCCTGCACCGCGAACTGACGATCCAGCTTGTGCCGGTGCCGCGCTCCTTTTCGCTGTCGCGTCGCGAGGCCGACATCGCCATCACCGTCGAGCGGCCGACCGAAGGCCGGCTGGTGGCAGGAAAGCTGGTCGACTACTCGCTCGGCCTGTTTGCCTCGCGCACCTATGTCGAAGCGCATGGCTTGCCCAAAACCGCCGCCGAGCTCGACCAGCACACGCTCATCGGCTACGTGCCCGACCTCATCGTCAGCCCCTCGCTCGACTATGCGGGCGAATTCAGCGCGGACTGGCGCACCAGCTTCGCCATCTCCTCGGCCCTCGGCCAGGCCGAGGCGGTGCGCTCGGGCGCCGGCATCGGCATCCTGCACACCTTCGTCGCCCGCTCGATGCCGGAATTGGTATCCGTCGATGTGGTCGCGCCGATCCGCCGTGCCTACTGGCTGGTCTATCACGAATCGGTCAGGCCGCTGCGCCGCGTCCAGATCGTCGCCAGCTTTATAACCAAGGTGGTGGAGCGGGAGCGAAACCTGTTTGTCTGATGCATGTCGCCCAAAAGTGATCTCGGTTTTGAGAGAACGACATGCATAAAACAAAGACGCTAAAGCGCATCGCATGAATCCGATCAAACGCGATGCGCTTTAGCCGTGCCGCCTTTTCCTTGCCACAAAACCGGCCAGTGTGGCATCAGGCGTGCGGTCGCCGGCTGTGGGCGGGCGCCGCGCGCAGGGACATCTTTCAGAAAGCTGGCGCGAATAGACATGCGAGCCGTTCTTGCCATCCTGCCGCTGCTTTTCGTTTCCGCATGCGCCAATCTGTGGACGAAGGTCCCGGAAGCCGAACTGCCCAAACCGATCCGCTACGCCATGGCGCGGCCTTCGCCTTTCATCTTCGGCAATTATTGCGGCCCCGGAACCCGCACCGGCGACCTCTCGGCCCGGCCGGTCAACCGCCTCGATGCTGCCTGCCAGACGCATGACGCCTGTTACATCGCCCGCCACAACCATTGCGACTGCGACGGCACCCTCGTCGCCTCGGCGAAAGCGATCCGCGACGACAAGACAGCGCCGCGTAAAATGCGCGGCGAGGCCGAACTGCTGATCGCCACCTTCACCATTCCCGTCTGCAAGGTCTTCCCGCAGGGCTTCATGCCGCCGCGCGATCCGGCGCAATTGAGCGCCCTGAAGACCGGAGCGGCCGGGTGAAGGGTCACGCATCCATCGCCATCGCTCTGTTCGGGCTGGCTGTCCTTGCCGGCTGTGCCGTCGCTGGCCGCAATGCCTGCGATCTCCTGCAAGGTCAGAGCGCTTGCGCGCGACCCGCGCTCTCCGCCGAGACAGCTGGGCCGCGGATCGCCGCCGCGCAGTTTTTCGGTGACGCCGGCACCAGCGACTACGAAAAACGCTTCCTGGCGCTGCTCGCTCGCCATCAGCTTGGCGCCATGGACCGCGCCAACGGAACCGGCCCTTTCGGTCACGACCGCCATGAGATCGCTAACAGCGATTTCCAGGCGACCTACCGGACACTGCAAAAACTGGCCCGGCCGGTGGCCGAAACGCATCTGCCGCCGGCCGGCGCCAACAGCGGCGAGGGCCATTTCGATGGAGGCTGGCGGGTGTCGCGGCAGACGCTCTACATCGATGCGGCTGCGCGGCCCTCGGCGCCCAGGATCTTCGATTTCTCCGGCCTGCAGGCGCGCAGCGTCGAGATCGTGCTGCGCCAGGCCGGCAAGCAACCAGCCGACATCGAGGGCATCTGCGATGGCACGCTGGCGATCCGTGCCGGCGGCGGTTCACGCACCATCGCCACGGGCACGGCATTCCGTTTTCGCCTGACCGGCGAGAATGACACGGTCAGCCTGTTTCCAAGTGACGGTCTGAACCGCTGCACCGCAAGGATCCGCTCCAGCCTCGCCCCGGCCGGCGCGCCGCTCACCATCCGGCGCGAAGAGACTGCCGATCCGGCTCTCGCCGCCTTCGACAGTCGCTACGAGCGCTGCCCGACGCCTGACCCCACCAGCCTCGATGCTATCAGCCGCGCCTTCTATGCCAGCCGCTGGCTGTCGCAGACCTGTGCCTTGCCGATCGGAAAGCCGCGCCTGCTGCGCAAGTCGCGCGATGGCTTCAACGCCAAGGTCGAGGCGTTGATGGGAGCGCCGCTGTCCGACAGCGCCATCGACAAGGGCGACCCGGAGCTGCCGCTCGACTTCTCCAAGGCGCCAAGGCTGAAGCTGATCTACCTGTCGTCGCTGGAGTTCAAGGCTGACTTCTCCGGCCGCATCATCGAACGGCTGATCCGCCACCATGCGGCCCTCGGCACCAAGGTGCGCATCATGGTCACCGACGTGCTGGAGCGCGACAAGGACGACGCCCTGCTGCATCGGCTGGCGGCCGAATTCCCCAATGTCGAATTGCAGGAATATCGCTGGCGGGCGGACCATGGCGCGCCGATCGACGAGCAGATCTCACAACTGCACAAGGTCCATCACGTCAAGATGCTGGCAACGCTTGCCGACGATCCCACGCGCTCCCGCGCCATCATCGGCGGCCGCAACATCCATGACGGCTTCCTGTTCCACCAGCCGATCGATCTGTCGCGCTATCCCGATCTTGAGCAATACGGCAAGACCGACGGGTTCTCGTTGAATTACTATTCGAACTGGAGCGACTTCGACATCGAGTTCGCCGATCCGGCCACGGTCGAAACGCTCGCCGCGCATCTTTCGACAGTGTGGCTGCGCGACGCCGACACCAATCTGGCGCGTCCCTTCTCCATTCCGGTCCGGTCCGACGGCGCCCGCCCGTCAGGCACGGCGCGGCACTTCATTTCGGTGCCCTACGAGGATGGCCATGCGCTGGAGGACTATTTCGTCGAGTTGGTCGACGCCGCCCGGCACCATATCCAGATCGTCAATCCCTACCTCAACCTGACGCCCAAGCTCGCCCAGGCTGTTGATCGGGCGCTCGCCCGCGGCGTCAGGATCGACATTGTCGGCCGCATCGATCTCAAGGGCGATATCGGCGGCAAGTTTCTCACCGCGCTCAACAAGCTGTTCGTCGAGAAATATGGCGACCGCATCAACATCCGCGAGTTCAAGGCGCCTGACGTGGTGCTGCATTCCAAGATCATGATGATCGACGAAAGGCTGGTCGCCATCTCGTCGGTCAACCTCAACAACCGCAGCTTCTTCCACGACAGTGAGAACGGCATGATGGTGCTCGATCCGGCCTTCTACGCCAGGATGAAGCCGATCTATGACGACTATGTCGCGCACTCCAATCCGGTCGCCACCAATGTAACGATCCCGTGGGCTTACCGGCTGCTTTTCGACGAGGACTGGGTCCGGCAGGCGTTCTGACCCTCTACCGTAGATAGCGCTCCTGCGCGAGGTCACGAACGTCGATGTCAGGCACCCGGCTGGAGATGATGTCGGCCAGAACCTTGCCCGAGCCGCAGGCCATGGTCCAGCCAAGCGTGCCGTGGCCGGTGTTGAGATAGAGGTTGGAGAGCTCGGTGCGGCCGATCAGCGGCGGACCATCCGGCGTCATCGGCCGCAGCCCGCACCAGAACGTCGCGTCCCGCATCGCGCCGGCGCCCGGAAAGAGATCGCCGACCGAGTGTTCCAGCGTGCGCCGCCGCGATTCGTGCAGCCTGAGGTCGAAGCCGGAAATCTCGGCCGTACCGCCAACCCGGATGCGGTCGCCGAGCCGGGTGATCGCCACCTTGTAGGTCTCGTCCATCACCGTCGACACCGGTGCCGCGGCGGCGTCCTTGATCGGCACGGTGATCGAATAGCCCTTGACCGGATAGACCGGGATCGGCCGCTTCACCCGGCGCATGAAACCTGCCGAATAACTGCCCAGCGCCATCACATAGGCGTCGGCGGTCTTCCAGCCTTTGCTGGTGCTGAGATTGGCGATGCGGTTGCGGCTGCGGATGACGCGCCAGATCGTCACGTCGTATTCGAACTTGACGCCGCGGGCCACACAGAGTTCGGCCAGCCTGTCGGTGAACATCTTGCAGTCGCCGGTCTCGTCGTGCGGCAGCCTGAGGCCGCCGACGAACTTTTCGCGCACCCCGGCAAGGCCAGGCTCAGCCGCGATGCAACCGTCCTGCTCGAGGATCTCGTAGGGCACGCCGTACTTCTTCAGCACCTCGACATCGCCGCCGGTGCCGTCGAGCTGCTTTTGCGTACGGAACAGCTGCAG
Source organism: Mesorhizobium sp. M0011 (assembly GCF_040324155.1). NCBI lineage: Bacteria > Pseudomonadati > Pseudomonadota > Alphaproteobacteria > Hyphomicrobiales > Phyllobacteriaceae > Mesorhizobium > Mesorhizobium sp. M0011. Next base: position 84,712 of record NZ_JAMYVQ010000017.1, read on the forward strand.
CGTGCCCTGGGTACGCTCGTCATAGGCGATGCCGGTCGCTTCGCGCAGCGCCTTCAGCGTGTCGCGGCTGTATTCGGCGAGCGGAACCATGCGCGCCTTGTTGATCGCATAGCGCTCGGCGGTGCAGTTGCGCAGCATCTTGATCAGCCATGTCCACATATGCGGATCGAAGGCCGGCCGCACCACCAGCGGGCCATGCTTCATCAGCAGCCATTTGATCGCCTTCAGCGGAATGCCGGGTCCGGCCCAGGGCGAGGCGTAGCCGGGCGAAATCTCGCCGGCATTGGCGAAGCTGGTTTCCAGCGCCGGGCCTTTCTGGCGGTCGAGAACCGTCACCTCGTGGCCGGCCTCGGCAAGGAAGTACGCCGTGGTCACTCCGATGACGCCGCCGCCCAGCACCATGATCTTCATCGTTCACTCCTTGCCGCGCCGCACGTCCTAGGGACGCCTGGACGCGGCCGCATTTCCGATTTGCGCACGATCCCCGGCGAAAATCGATGCCGACTTTCGGGATCGTGCAGTGTTGCCTGTTCACGCCGCCGTGGGACCGGGGTCGTCATCCCCTGTCTGCCGCATTCCGGCCCTTTCGCCAAGGGGCCGCCAATCGGCTGCGGCGCTGTAGACGAGGGTGAGCCCATGCGGCCGTCGCGCCTCGACTTGGGATCTCTCCCTGACGGCACGCCGCGCGGCCTCCGGCTGGTAGAGCACGGTTGCGACCAGGACCGACTCCCGCCTGCCGTCGGCCTGTTCGATCCATGCAGTCCGGCCCTCGGCCATGCCGAGCATGCAAAGCCCCCGCCTTGTCATGATCGACAGGCTGGAGCCGACCGGACCGCGCACCTCGTTCTGCACCAGGGTCCGGGTCTGGGCAGGGCCGGCATCGACACGAAACACCAGCCTGCTGTTCAGCGTCACGATATCGGATCCGACCGAATCGATCGCGACGACCTCGGCTTTGGAAAGCTTGTCTTCAAGCATTGGAACAATCGGATCCGCGAAAGCCCGCCGACGCTCCAACATGATCTCGAGGACGGCGAAGTCCTTTGTCGTCAGCCGGAAATTCGCGCCTGTCATCGCCGTCTCCATGATCAGGACCCTTCCCGCCCGCAGGCCGGCGCATCGACCACTTCGATGGTCGCCGACAGTTCCCGGCCGCCACGACTGCTCCAGCGCACTGTCTGCCCGATGGTGGCGCCGATGAGCGCCGTCCCCAACGGCGTCAGCACCGAGATCCTGTTTTCACTGATGTCTGCTTCGCCGGGATAGACCAGCGTGATGCGCTGGGTGTGGCCGCCATCGTTGCGGATTGTCACCGTCGAACCCATCCGCACCACGTTGGCCGGCATGGAAGCCGCTGCCGTGACGACGGCACGGTCCATCTCCGAAAGCAGTTCTTCGGCCGTCTCGGGCACGCGGTCGAGCGACGCCCGCGCCAGGCCCGTCAGCCTGTGGTGGTCGGCATCGCTGACCCGGCTCGGTGGACGCAATCCTGTTGCATGTTGCATGGCAAACCTCGATGACTTGGCGCATCGAACAGACGCGCGCCTGCCGCCGCACGGACGGTGGCTTGATGAAAAGCCGGCAGCCGCGAAGCTGTCTGGCTCGAGTTGATGATGTCAGGTAGAAATGCCCCGGTTCGGACGAACGCCAAAAGGCGACCGCGCCGGGGCTACGATCCCGCGATCGGGCAGACCCTGAACAAGGTTCTGATATAAGCTGGGTTGCTCATGCAAGGAGCCTTGCCGACAGGCGTCCGCTTGTCAAGCGTGGCCAAACCGCTCAACCGCCGACATAGCGCCGACGGAAGCGCGAGCCGAGGCTGGTCAGAATCTCGTAGCCGATGGTGCCGGCATGGCCGGCAGCGTCGTCGACACTTTGCGAGGGACCGAGCAGTTCGACGAGATCACCCTCGCGCAGCCTGCCGGCCGGCAGGGCGGAAATGTCGAGAATGATCGAGTCCATCGACACTCGCCCGAGGAAAGGCAGGCGCACGCCCTCGAACCAGGCGGCGGACGCGGCGCGGCGCTGCCAGCCATCCGCGTAGCCGAACGAAATCGTCGCCAGCCTGAGCGGGCCTTGCGCTTGATAGGTATGGCCATAGCCGACGCCCGCGCCCTTTTCGACGCTGCGCGTCTGTGCCACCTTTGCCTGCAGCCGCACCACCGGCAGCATCGGATTGGGCTTTGCCGGCGTCGGATTGATGCCATAGAGCGCGGCACCGGGGCGGGCGAGATCGTAGCGAAAGCGTTCCCCAAGAAAGATGCCGGAGGAATTGGTCAGCGAGGCCGGTGCCGCCGGCAGCATCTTGCGCAGCTGCTCGAATGCCAGCCGCTGCCGCTCATTGGCCGGGTGCTCCGGCTCGTCGGCGCAGGCCAGATGACTCATCACGAACCGGATGTCGATGCCGTCGAAGGCCTGCGGATCGGCGGCAACGCGCTCCACATCCCGGGGCGCCATGCCGAGCCGCGACATGCCGCTGTCGACCTGGATCGCGGCCGGCAGTTTTCGGCCGGCGCGGCGAGCCGCCACACGCCAGGCCACCAATTGTTCCGGGCTGTTGATGACTGCGCAAATGTCTGCCGCCACAGCGTCCCGCTCGGCACCGGGCGGAATGCCGTTCAACACGAAAATGGCAGGGCCCGGACCAAGCGAGCGGCGCAGGGCGACGCCTTCGCCCAGGAGCGCAACGAAGAAGACATCGCAGCCTTCGCGCAGCAGCGCCGCCGCGACCTGGCCGGCGCCAACGCCGTAGCCGTCCGCCTTGAGCACACCAGCGCAGGCAACATCGCCCAACCGCGCTTTCAGCCGCCGGTAGTTTTCACGGATTGCACCGAGATCGATGGTGAGGATGGCCCCAGCCGCCACTTCGCTTGTGGCGGTGACCTCTTCTGGCGGCGGCTTTTGGGGGGCGTCGTTCATGGCGACCCTTCGCGTGGTAGTGGATACATCAATAGGACCGCCGGGCCGGCGCGGCAACCGCGGTTGTTGTATAGCGGCTATTGCACCAGATGCCGGAACGCCGCCACCACATCCTCATAGACATGGCGCTTGAACGGCACGATCAGGTCGGGCAAATCCTGCATAGGCCGCCATGCCCATTCGTCGAACTCTGCGGTGTGGCCGCCCGGCGGCGGGTTGATCTGGATCTCGCTGGTGTCGCCGTGGAAGCGAAAGGCGAACCATTTCTGCGTCTGGCCGCGATACCGGCCCTTGAAGGCGATGCCGACGAGATGGTCCGGCAAATCATAGTTGATCCAGTCCGGCGCCTCGGCCAGCAGCGAGACGCCTCGCATGCCGGTCTCCTCATGGAGTTCGCGCTCGGCCGCCTGCAGCGGCTCCTCGCCCTTGTCGATACCGCCTTGCGGCATCTGCCAGAGCTGCGTCGTGCCGGCAAATTCGCTGTCCGGTTCGGCAATCCGGTGCCCGACCCAGACAAGGCCCTCGGCATTGAGGATCATCAGCCCGACACAGGGACGGTAAGGCAGCGTTTCGCGATCAATCTTTTTAGCCATGCGTGATGGGGTCCAGCCGTTTTGAGAATTCGCTCCGGTGAGGCAGGTGGCGAGCGTTTTCGAGAACCGGAGCGGAGCGTACTTAAAGTACGTGAGCACCGGAAGCGCAGAAAACGTCGACAGATGCCCGCCGGAGTAGAATTATCAAGACGGCTGTTAGCCTTTTTGCGGGTCAATGGCCACCGCTGAAATCGGCACGATCTCGATGCCGCGCTTCTTGGCCTCGACCACCCAGGACGACACCGTATCGACCGTCAGGTCGAAGGCCGAACCGATGCCGACGGCGGTGCCTTTGGCCCGCGCGGTCGCCTCCAGGCTGTCGAGCTTCTTCAGGATTTCGCCGCGATCCTGCACGGCATCGATCGCCATGTCGCCGGCGACGAAGGGCACGCCGTCCTTCAGCGCCAGGTCCGGCGCCAGGCTGCGAGCCGACGAGCCGTCATCGATATAGGCAAGGCCGCGTTTGCCGAGCTCGGCGATGAACGGCTCCATCGCCGCCGCGTCGGCGGAAAAACGGGCGCCCATATAGTTCATGACGCCGGTATAGTTGGTCGTCCGCGACAGTGCCCAGTGCAGGCTTTTCAGGTTCTCATCCGCGCTCGCCGCCACCGTCAGCGTGTTGCGGCCCGGATTTACCTTCGGATAATCGAACGGTTCGAGCGGCACCTGCATGACGATCTCGTGGCCGCTCTGCCTGGCTGCCTGCATCCACCGGCCGATGCTGTTGCCTTGCGGCGCGAAGGCCAGCGTCACTTCCGCCGGCAGCTTGGCGATGGCCGCCTGGGTGCCGGTCTGCGAAACCGAAAGCCCGCCGATGACGATCGCCACCCGTGCGCCGCGCCCGCCCGACCAGGGCCGCGCATAGACGTCGAACGGCCGTCTGCCATCGGTGGCGCGCACCGGCAACGGCCCAGTCTCGCTGGTCTCGATCAGCGCCTTGTCGGGAATATGCGCGATCTTCAGGTTCTGGCCGATGGTCGACGGATCGCGAATGACGATCGCTGCCTTGGGCGGCCCATCGCCCTCCTCCGTCTGCACATGAATGATCTGCGGCCCGCCTGATTTGACCGGCGCCTCCGGCTTCGGTGCCGCCGGGGCCAATGCAGGCGGCGCAGGGGCAGGTTCGGCCGCCGCGGTCACTTTCGGCGTTGAAACTGCAACCTCTTGCGGCTTTCGAAACGGCTTTTCCCTGAGCGCGATCGCGCCGGAGACGCCTGCCACCGCCAGCACGGCCACGGTCGCCATGATCGCACCGCCGCTGAGCTTGCCGGCGGCGCGCGGCGGCCGGACTGCCTGTCCGAGCGGGCGTTCGATGTCCTTGCCGATGTCAGCCAAGCCTAATCCCCGGGCGCATGGCTCCGAAGGCGAAGCCGCTTCGAAAGGACATGCGCGAATTCATCAATCCCGGCGCACCCCGCGCCATGTCTTGGGAGCTTTGCCTCGCCCCCCGAATCAAACTGCCGGAACCTTTCGGTCCCGGCAGCATCGCATTGCTTCCATCAGGCTCAAACAGAAAGATGGAGCGGCGCGTGGCCGCTCCAGATCCTTACTGGTTGAGAACCGCCTTTTGCGGATTGGGCGGGAAGGCCGGATCGGTCTTCTGGCCGCGCAGCAGCTGCTCGGCATAGATGAGCTGCAGATCGTCTTTCGGATCCGGCGGCACATAAGCTGCCGAGCCCGAACCGGTCGTGCTCTCATCGGCGCCCTTGATATGGCCCTTGAGGTCGGATTCGCCGCGCGTCAGGTCCCTGCCCTGCAGTTCCGGCGGCAGCGGCTGGTCGACCTTGATGTCGGGCGTGATGCCCTTGCCCTGGATCGACTTGCCGGACGGCGTGTAATAGAGCGCCGTCGTCAGCCTGAGCGCACCATTCTCGCCGAGCGGAATGATGGTCTGCACCGAACCCTTGCCGAAGGACTGCGTGCCGACCACCGTGACGCGGCGCAGATCCTGCAGCGCGCCGGCGACGATTTCCGATGCACTGGCCGAACCGCCATTGACCAGGACGATCATCGGCTTGCCGTTGATGTCGTCGACCTGCTTGGGCTTGGCGTCGAAGCGGGTGACGTCCTTGGGGTCGCGGCCACGCGTCGAAACGATCTCGCCGCGGTTGAGGAAGGCATCGGACACGCTCACCGCCTGGTCGAGCAGGCCACCCGGATTGAGGCGGAGATCCAGAACGTAGCCCTTCAGCTTGTCGTCGGGAATCTGCTTCTTGATGGTGTCGATGGCGTTCTCGAGGTCGTCATAGGTCTTTTCGGTGAAGGAGGTGATCTTCATGTAGCCGATGTCGTTCTCGACCCGGAACTTGACCGCCTTGACCTTGATGATGTCGCGCACGACCGTCAGTTCGATCGGCTTGTCGGCGCCCTGGCGCAGGATGGTCAGCTTGATCGGCGTGTTGACCAGGCCGCGCATCTTGTCGACCGCATCGTTGAGGGTCAGGCCGCGAACCTCTTCGCCATCGATCTTGGCAATGTAGTCGCCGGCCAGCACGCCTGCCTTGGCGGCCGGCGTGTCGTCGATCGGCGTGATCACCTTGACCAGATCATTCTCCATGGTGACTTCGATGCCGAGGCCGCCAAACTCGCCCTTGGTCTGGACGCGCATATCCTGCGCCTGCTCGGCATTCATGTAGGAGGAGTGCGGGTCAAGCGAGGCCAGCATGCCGTTGATGGCGTTCTCGACCAGCGACTTGTCGTCGGGCGGTGTCACATACTGTGCCCGCACCCGCTCGAAGATATCGCCGAAGATCGCCAGTTGCTTGTATGTCTCCGACCCTGCAGCGTTCGCCGCCGAGCCGGGTGCGCCATAGACCAGGCTCATGGCGGACGCGCCCATCAGCGCACCGGCAAACAGAAGCGACAGTTTCCGCATTATTCACGTCCTTCCAGAAAAACGGTCCGCCCACCATGGGGCCGGATCGACGGGTTTTCCATCCTTGCGGAACTCGACATAGAGTTCCGGCGTGGCATTTCCATTCTTCGAAACCGAGGTGCTCGCCACCCGGGCCTCTCCCATCGCACCGATCGGCTCTCCTGCAAGCACTGATTGACCGGTCGCGACGCTGATTCTGCTCATCCCCGCCAAAACGACATGATAGCCGTCGCCTGCGTTCAGGATCAAGAGTTGACCATAAGACCGAAACGGCCCCGCATAAAGCACATTTCCATCCGCCGGCGCGGTGACGATGGCTCCCGATTGTGTCGCAACCATGTCGCCAAGCATCACCGCGCCGTTACCGTCATCGGCGCCGTATCGCCGCTTGATGCGGCCGGTCACCGGCAGTGCGATCTGCCCCTGAAGGGCCGAAAAGGGCACCGCGGCGGCAAGTTGGTTGCCCTCCGGAACCGGCAGCGACGCCAATTCCGCCGGCGCAGATGTGTTGTCGCGATCCGCCGTCTTCTGCTCGGCGGCCTTGGCCGCATCGGCGGCCTTGCGGTTCTTGTCGGCCTGCGCTTCGAGCGAGGCGATCAACTCTTTCAGGCTGCCGGCCTTGGCCGCCAGCGCTTCGGATCGCTGCTTTTCCGCGGCCATTTGCGTTTGCGTGTCGGCTTCGAGCTTCTGCTTGGCCTCCAGCAGCATGCCGAGCCGCTTCTTTTCCGCCGTCTGGTCGCCGACCGCCGCCGTCAGCCGCGCCCGTTCGGCCTCGATCGACGCCGTGATCCTGGTCTGTTCCTTGAGATCGGCAAACAGGCTATCGGTCTGCTGGCGCAGTTCGGGCACCACCGCGCCGAGCAGGATGGCGCTGCGCACCGACGACAGCGCGTCCTCGGGCTTGACCAGGATCGCCGGCGGCGGGTTGAGGCCCATGCGCTGCAGCGCGCCCAGCACTTCGGCCAGAACGTCGCGCCGCGCCATCAGCGAGGCGCGGATCTTCTGTTCCTGGCCCTTCAGTCCTTCCAGCCGGGCGCCGATGTCCTCAATGTCCTGGCCGAGCTTCTGCTCGGTCATCGCCGACTGGATCAATGCGGCGGTGATCGAGGCGTGATCCCTCTTGATCGTCGCGATATCGGCGGAGAGTTTGGCCAATCGTTCCGACGACAGCGTGATCTCCTTCGAGACCCGTTCATATTCGGCCCGGCTCTGATCCGGATCGGGAGCCATGTCGAGCGTGTTTTCCGCCCGCCCCGCATGCAGCGACAGCACAAGTACCGCCGCCGCGATGCCGCAGCGCGCGCGCCAGGAGCCCGTTCTTGATTTGCTGTCTTCAGACATTGAAGCCCGACTCTATGCGTGGCTTCGTTAACGAACAATCAACCATGTTCGAAACCGCCCACTCGATGCAATCTTGCCTCGGCATTGGGGCGGAAATCCGGGTGTGTCGCACCAATTCACCGGTTTACGAGCGATGGTAGGGATGTCCCGAAAGGATGGTGGCCACACGATAAAGCTGCTCTCCCAGCATCACGCGCACCAGTTGATGCGGCCATGTCAGCAATCCGAACGACATCACCAGTTCGGCCTGGTCGCGCAGCGACTGATCGTGGCCGTCGGCGCCGCCGATGGCGATGACCAACGCCTTGCGGCCACCGTCACGCAACAGGCCGAGGCGCCCGGCGAAATCTTCCGAGGAAAAGCTTTTGCCGCGTTCGTCAAGGAGGATCAAAGCGGTTCCGGGCTGCAACTGCGTCTGCAGTTTCTGGCCTTCCTCACGCCGCCGCTCGTTGGCGGTCTGGCCGCGCCCCTCGGCAATCTCGGCAATGCCGCCAAATTCAAGCCCCACTACCGGGCCGCTCTTGGCGAAACGCTCGAAATAGCGGTCGGCCAGCAGCTTTTCGGGGCCGGCTTTCATCCGGCCCACGGCATGAACTGATATCTTCATCCTCGCCTTGTAAGCCGCGCGAACGACTTAGTGGAGCGTTTCTTCCTCGAGGTCCGGCGCCTGCCACATCTTTTCGAGATTGTAGAATTCGCGGACTTCGGGGCGGAAGACATGGACGATGATGTCGCCAGAATCGATCAGGACCCAGTCGGCGCCGGATAGCCCCTCGACGCGCGCGGTGCCGAGACCGGCATCCTTGATCGCTTTGAGAAGATGATCGGCGACAGCCGCGACATGACGGTGCGATCGGCCCGAAGCGACGACCATGTAGTCGCCGAGGCTCGATTTCCCCTGGATGTCGATGGAGACAATGTTTTCGGCCTTGGAGTCTTCCAGACTGGCAAGGACTGTCTTGATGGCGCGGGACACGGCGTCGTCTACGCTGATCCTGGCCGGCGAAGGCATGATATCGGCCTTCTTCCGCAGTGCTGTTCTCAGTGTATTTCCTTTCGCAGCAAGAACAACCAAATCACCCCTTGAAGCAGGTGACACCACTTAGATAGGCAGAGTTCCCTGACAGTTTCAAGACGGGACCCTGCCTCGCACGAACGTATTGTCGCTCTTGTGGTTCCGCCGCACGCCGGAAAAGATCGGAACCCTCACCGCCCGCATGGGTTATCGGCTCACCGACCAACCGGATTTCCCCCATGCCGATCGACCCGCAAAACGCTTTTCTCAGCGTCCAGGCTGGCCTCGCCCAACTGAGCACGCTGATTGTTTCGTACTCCTTCTCGGCCATCGGTGCCGTCATCCTCTTGATTGTCGGCTACATCGTCGCCGGTCTTGCCGAACGTTCGATCTTCGCTGGTCTCGGCCATATCCATGGTTTCGACGCGACGTTGCGGCATTTCTTCTCGAAGATCGTCCGCTACGCCATCCTGATCCTCGTCACCATCATGGTGCTCGGCCAGTTCGGCGTGCAGACGGCCTCGATCATTGCCGCGATCGGTGCCATTGGCCTCGCCATCGGCCTGGCGTTGCAGGGCACGCTGCAAAACATCGCCGCCGGCATCATGCTTCTGGCGCTGCGGCCGTTCCGCATCGGCGAATCCGTCGAGGTCGGTTCGATCGCCGGTACGATCGAGGAGATCGGCCTGTTCGCGACCAAGCTCAGGACGGCCGACGGGGTCTACATATTGGCGCCGAACTCGACGCTGTGGAACCAGCCGGTGCGCAACTTTTCGCGCAACGGCGTACGCCGCAGCGACATCATACTCAGCATCGGCTCCTGGAACGACATCGACAGGGCGCAGAAAACCTTGCTCGCCATTGCCGCGGCCGAACGGCGAGTGAAACGTGAGCCGGCACCGATCGCTTTCGTCTCGACATTAGGCGACAGCACTGTTTCGATTGCCTTGCGCTATTGGACTTCGTCGGCGGACTTCTTCGCCACCCAGACCGATCTCACCAAGCGCGCCAAACAGGAATTCGATAGCGAAGGCATATCGATCCCGCTGCCGCCACCGGAAGCGCCCCAACCCGAAGCCCGCCGGCAATAGGCGGTTGGCTCAGTGTCGGCCCTCATCGTCCGGTGCGAAGGCAAGTTCAACCGGCAACGGCGCCTGCGCCGTCATCGGTGCGAAACTGCCGGTTTCACCGACCGGGACCGCACGCGTCGTGAACACGCGCAAAAGCACGAACAGGCAGAAGGCTGCGGCGATGAGAACAGCCACATAGATGAAAGCCTGCGTTCCGAAGACGGCTGAAAGCGCCGTCACGATGCCGGGCACGACGAAACCCGACAGCGACCAGGCAAACAAAAGCGAACTGGACAGCGCCACCATGTCGTCCTTGCCGGCGCGGTCGGCGGCATGTGCGCTGGCCAGCGAATAGATCGATTCCGAGGCGCCGTCCCACACGATATAGATCACAACCAACGCGGCCAACGCGCCGCCATCGAACCCGAGCGCAAACAGGCCGGCAACCATGGCGAGCGCGGATGCGGCGATCAGCACATAGCGGCGGTCGGTTCGGTCGGAAATCCAGCCAAGCGGGATCTGCAGGATCAGCGTGCCGAGAGGCATCGCCGAAAGCAGCAGCGCCACATCGGCCTGGCTGTAGCCCTTGGCCGTGGCGTGGATCGGCGCGAAGCCCGCAATCGACATCGACAGGCCGCCAACCGCAAGCATGCCGGCGACGCCGACCGGTGAAACCCGCCAGGCGCGGCGCAGCGCCACCGAGGCCGCCTGCGGTGCCGGCGGCTGGGCAAGTCTGGTCATCCCGACGGGAAGGATCGATAGCGCCGTGAAGACGATGCCGATCAGCGGCGCATCCGCTGTCCTGATATCGACCAGCGCCAGCGTCGCGTAGCCGACGCCGAGCCCGGCGACATAGGCAACGTAGAAGAAAGCCATCACCCGGCCGCGGATGGCGTTGGCAACGGCGTCGTTCAGCCAACTCTGCGCGACGATGAACAGGCCGCAGATGGCAAAGCCGTAGAGCGCGCGGGCGGCTATCCACAGCAGCGGATGGACCCCGGCGCCGACAGCGGCGTTGGCCAGTGCGATCAGCGCCGACAACACCATGAAGGCACGGGCATGGCCGACCCTTCGCACCAGCGGTCCGGTCAGGATGCAGCCGGCCAGCCCGCCGGCCGAAAGTCCGGTGATGATCAGCCCGGCCCAGGTCGGATCGAAACCCTCGGCGCCGAGCCGAACCGGGATATAGGCAAACATCAGCCCGTTGCCGACGGCAATCAGTGCCATCGACACGATGACGCTGGCAATCGCGATCAGCGGTGTGGGCTCGGCGCCCTGCTCGGCTTCGCTGCGGATTTTCCTGGGAATCGACATGCCTGCTCAGGATTGCCCATGAAACTGGCAAAGGGAGCGATAAAAGCGACATGGGCGGACGGGCGGGCTCACCCCTTCGCCAGCTTGCGGATCGCGCTCGATGACAGCGACGAGCGCGGGCCGTGGATGAAGGTCCAGGCCGGTGCCTTCAGGCGGGCAAGCCGCGGCGCATCGCCCTCGTCGACGCGGGCATAGTCGAAGGTCTTGGCGACGACCGAGGACAGGAACGACAGCGTCGCGCCCGGGCGGTCGATGACGGCGATCGGGAAGGTCATGACGATCTCGCGCCAGCGCTGCCAGCGGTGAAAATCGCGCAAACTATCCGCACCCATGATCCAGACGAAGTCGACACCGGGATTGCGCGCCTTGACCAGCGCCAGCGTGTCGGCGGTGTAGCGGACGTGATGCGCCGCCTCGAAGGCGGTGACCTTGATCTTCGGGTTCTTGGCGATCTGCTCGGACAGCTGCAGCCGCTCGCCCAGCGGCGCCAACTCCCTGGTGTTCTTCAGCGGATTGCCCGGCGTCACCATCCACCACAGCTGGTCGAGCGCCAGGCGCCGCAGTGCAATCTCGGCGACCAGCGCGTGGCCGGCATGCGGCGGATTGAACGAGCCGCCGAACAGGCCGACGGCGAGGCCTTTCTCGGCATGCGGCATTTTGAGATAATGGGAGGGAACGGGGGGGTGGGAAGGGGATAGCATCGCGCTAGGCACCCCCCTCTGCCCTGCCGGCCATCTCCCCCGCAAGGGGGGAGATCAGCAGTTTCGGCGAAGGCGTAAATCTTGCCGCGTTGGAGATCGGCGAAACCCGAAATGCCAGCCAATCTCCCCCCTTGCGGGGGAGATGTCCGGCAGGACAGAGGGGGGTGGCTGGGCGCAAGCTTCAGGCCCTTTGGGCGAAATACGTCAAGGCCTCACCTGTCCAGACCCGCGCACGCGGTATTTGAACGACGTCAGTTGCTCGACGCCCACCGGTCCGCGCGCATGCATCTTGCCGGTGGCGATGCCGATCTCGGCGCCCATGCCGAACTCGCCGCCGTCGGCGAACTGCGTCGATGCGTTGTGCAGCAGGATCGCCGAATCGATCTCGTTGAAGAATTTTTCGACCGCTTGCGCATCCTCGGCGACGATCGCCTCGGTGTGATGCGAGGAAAACGTCTCGATGTGATCGATCGCACCCTTGATACCGTCGACCAGCTTCACCGCGATGATGGCATCGAGATATTCGGTGATCCAGTCGGCATCGGTCGCCGGCCTGGCGTCGAAAAACACTTTCAGCACCTCGGCATCGGCATGGATCTCGCAGCCGGCCGCGCGCAGTGCGTTGAGGATCGGCACCAGATGCGTGGAGGCGACCGCGCGGTCGACCAGCAGCGTCTCTGCGGCACCGCAGACGCCGGTGCGCCGCATCTTGGCGTTGACGGCGATCCGCACCGCCATTTGGAGCTCGGCCGAACGGTCGATGTAGAGATGGCAGATGCCTTCGAGATGCGCGAAGACCGGCACCCGTGCCTCGGCCTGCACCCGCCCGACGAGGCTTTTGCCGCCGCGCGGAATGATGACGTCGAGCATACCGCCCAAGCCTTTCAGCATCTCGCCGACGGCGGCGCGGTCGGTGATCGGCACCAGTTGGATGGCGTCCTCCGGCAGGCCGGCTTCCTTCAGCCCTTCGACCAGGCAGGCGTGGATGGCGGCCGAGGAATTGAGCGAATCCGAGCCGCCGCGCAGGATTACCGGATTGCCGGCCTTGAGGCACAGCGCGCCGGCATCGGCGGTGACGTTCGGGCGGCTCTCATAGATGACGCCGACGACGCCGAGCGGCGTGCGCACGCGCTCGATATGCAGACCGTTCGGCCGATCCCATTGTGCGATCACGTCGCCAACCGGGTCGCGCAATTCGGCGATCTCCCTGATGCCGTCGGCCATGGCGCGAATGCGCGCCGGATCGAGCTTCAGCCGGTCCATGAAGGAGGCGGAAAGCCCGGATTCCTGGCCGTTCGAGACATCGATGGCGTTGGCGTCGAGAATGTCTTGCTGCCTGGCGACGATCGCCTCGGCCATGGCGGCAAGTGCAGCATTCTTGGCGGCGGTGGTGGCAATGGCCAACGGTCGGGCGGCAGCGCGGGCGCGGCGGCCGATATCGGCCATCAGCGCCACTGTGTCTTCTCCGGATTTTTCATGCTGCTTCAGCATGCTCATCCTCCGCTTATGGCGCCACCGGCCAGTACTTGGTCGCTAGCCCCTACTTGGGCACCAGAATGACTCACCACAAGGTCGTCGCGGTGGATCATCGCCGAACGCGCCTCGTAGCCGAGCACGGTTTCGATCTCGGCCGTCTTCAGGCCCGCGATCCTTACGGCATCGGCTGCATCGTAGGCAACCAGCCCGCGCGCGATCTCGCGGCCCTCGGGCGACAGGATCGCCACCGTGTCGCCGCGCGAGAAATTGCCGCTGACCAGCTTGACGCCGGCCGGCAGCAGCGACTTGCCCGACAGCAGCGCGCCGATGGCGCCGGCATCGACTGTCAGCCGGCCGGCCGGTTCGAGTTGGCCGGCGATCCAGGTCTTGTAACCCTTGACCGGATTGGAACTCGGCCGGAAGAAGGTGGCGCGTTCGCCGCGTTCGATCGCCATCAGCGGCGACAGCCGCGTGCCCGACGTGATGATCATCGCGGTGCCGGCGGCGGTGGCGATCTTGCCGGCATCGAGCTTCGTGCGCATGCCGCCGCGCGACAGTTCGGAAGCGGCCGCACCCGCCATCGCCTCGATATCGGGCGTGATCCGGTCGACCACCGGAATGAATTTAGCCTGGGGGTCACGCGCCGGCGGCGCCGTATAGAGCCCGTCGATGTCTGAGAGCAGCACCAGGAGGTCGGCGCCCATCATGGTGGCGACGCGAGCCGCCAGCCGGTCATTGTCGCCGTAGCGGATTTCGGAAGTCGCCACCGTGTCGTTCTCGTTGATGACCGGCACTGCCTTCATCTTCAAGAGTGTCGAGATCGTCGCCCGCGCATTGAGATAACGGCGGCGCTCCTCGGTGTCGCCGAGCGTCAGCAGGATCTGGCCCGATTTCAGGCTGCCCTTGCCGAGCGCGTCCGACCAGGCGCCGGCCAATGCGATCTGTCCCACGGCTGCCGCCGCCTGGCTCTCCTCCAGTTTCAGGGCTCGCTTGCCGAGGCCAAGGATGGTGCGGCCAAGCGCGATGGCGCCGGAGGAGACGACGAGGATTTCAGCGCCGCCCTGCGCAAGCACCGCAATATCGTCGGCAAGCGAGGCGAGCCAGTCGCGCTTCAGGCCTGACGTTCGGTCGACGAGCAGCGCCGAGCCGATCTTGACGGTGATGCGCCGATATTTTTTCAGCGACTGCATGGCCTACTTGTCCCAGCGCGTCTCGACCGGGGTAGCCGTCCGCGCACGCGCCTCGCCCACCACCGACATCAGCGCCCGCAGCACCGCCTCGACGCCTTCGCCGGTGACCGCCGACAACAGCATCGGTGCTCGGCCGGCGGCACGCTTCAGCGAGGCGACTTTCTTCTTGCGCGCATCGGCGTCGAGCGTATCGACCTGGGACAGCGCCACGATCTCGACCTTGTCGGTCAGGCCGTTGCCATAGGCCTCAAGTTCCGCGCGCACGGTCTTGTAGGCTTTGCCCGGATTTTCCTCCTGCGCCGAAACCAGATGCAGCAGCACGCGCGTGCGCTCGACATGGCCAAGAAAGCGATCGCCAATGCCGACGCCCTCATGCGCGCCTTCGATGAGACCCGGAATGTCGGCGATGACGAACTCGCGCGCGTCGATCCGGGCGACGCCGAGGCCGGGATGCAGCGTCGTGAACGGATAGTCGGCGATCTTCGGCTTGGCCGCGGTGACCGCCGCCAGGAATGTCGACTTGCCGGCATTGGGCAGCCCGACCAGCCCGGCATCGGCGATCAGCTTCAGCCGCAGCCAGATGTTGAGCTCCTGCCCCGGCAGGCCGGGATTGGCGCGGCGCGGCGCCTGGTTGGTCGAGGTCTTGAAATGTTGGTTGCCGAAACCGCCATTTCCGCCCTTGGCCAGCAGAAAGCGCCGGCCGACCACGGTCAGATCGCAGATCAGCGTCTCGTTGTCCTCTTCGAACACCTGCGTTCCCGCCGGCACCTTCAGCGTGACATCGGCGCCCTTGGCGCCGGTCATGTTGCGGCCCATGCCGTGGACGCCGGTCTTGGCCTTGAAATGCTGCTGGTAGCGGTAGTCTATGAGCGTGTTCAACCCGTCGACCGCCTCCAGCCAGACATCGCCGCCACGGCCGCCATCGCCGCCATCCGGCCCGCCGAACTCGATGAACTTTTCGCGCCGGAACGACACCGAACCGGCGCCACCGTCACCGGAGCGGATGTAGACCTTGGCTTGATCGAGAAATTTCATGGGATTGTACAGTTTCTACTAGTGGCCTTGCGGCATTGCTCTAAACCTTGGCCCTTGCTCTAAACCAAGGCGCGGCGAAGGGCGAGGCCGTTTTGTGACAATGGCCGCGTGGGATCGGCCGGAGAGATGCCGGAATGAAGCTTGTAACTTACAACATCCAGTACGGCATCGGCCTCGACGGGCAATACGATGTCGGGCGCATCGCTGATGCCGTGCGCGGCGCCGACGTGATCGCTTTGCAGGAGGTGACCCGCAACAATCCCAGGAATAGCGGCCGCGACATGGTCGCCGAGATCGGCGAGGCGCTGCCCGACTACTTCGCCGTCTATGGCAGCAATTTCGAGGCCAATATCGGTTCGCACATCGACAATGGCCGCGCCATCACGAAAACCTTCCAGCTCGGCAACATGGTGCTGTCGAAAACGCCTATTCATCTGTCGCGCAACCTGCTTTTGCCGCGCAGCCGCAGCTTCGAGATGATGAACTTCCAGCGTGGCGCGCTGGAAGCGCTGATCGAGACGCCGCTTGGTTTCATCCGCTTCTATTCCATCCATCTCGATCACCGCAGCCCCGTCGAACGCGCCAGCCAGATCCAGTTCCTGCGCCAACGCATGCTGAACTACGCGCTCGAAGGCGGCGCGCTGTCCGGCGTCGCCGAGATCGGCCTGCCGGAACTGCCGCATCCCGAAGCCTTTGTCGGCATGGGCGATTTCAACATGCTGGCCGGTTCACCCGAATATGTCGAACTCGCCGGCCGGCCGGACCATGAATTCGGCATGCCGCTGACCGCCGACTTTGCCGTCGATGCCGCCTTGCGCCTGAACGCCACCGGCGACGATCTCATCAGCTGGGTCGACCCGAAACAACCCACCGACCCCAGCCGCCACAAGCGCATCGACTATATCTTCACAAGCGCTTCGCTTGCCAGATCCCTGCAGCGCCTGTGGGTCGACCGGAAAGCTGACGGTTCGGACCACCTGCCGGTGTGGGTCGAACTGGGCTGATGGCCTTTCATCCGGCAGTGTTTTCACGTTCGACGATCGCCATCATGATCGTATCGCGGTATTCCCCGTCGATATGGACGGCGTCGCGCTGCACGCCCTCCCTGACAAACCCGACCTTGTCGTAAAGAGAGATGGCGCGAGCATTGTCGGAATGCACGGAAAGCTCGACGCGGATAAAGCCGGTCTTGCGCGCCTGTGCCAAGGTCGCATTGATGAGCCGCAGTCCCAGGCCACGCTCCCGATAGGAAGGAATGATCCCCATTCCGAGGGAGCCGCGATGCGCATGGATGAGCCGATCGTGGCGTGAGATGTCGCACCAGCCGACGACCTCGCCACGAACAACGGCCACGAACCCCGGATCGCCTCTCCCGATACGGTCCATTGCGAAACTTCTGACTTGATCCAGCGGTGGCGCCTCTAGGAAGGACAGGTACTTTCGCTCACGCGCGACGACATCGAGCGCGCGATGAAAGCTTTCGATATCCCCGGGCGTCATCGGCGCGATCGCGACCGTTTCAATATCGCTGCTGTCGACCATTGGCTTGACCGTCGTCACACATCAAAAATGTACCCAGTTCCGCAGGCTGGTCCAGGTCTTGCGATCGAGCCGGTAGCGCTCGACGGGAACCTGGCCGGCAACGATCGAGTTCAGCATGCCCTGGCCGGCATACTGGAACCCGCATTTGTGGATCACCCGCCTGGAGGCCGGGTTGATGACCCGCGTCGAGGCCTGCAGAACCTGGATCGACGTCCTCTGGAAGGCGAGATCGACCAGCGCATGGGCTGCTTCCGTCGCATAGCCCTTCTTCCAGTAAGGCTCGCCGATCCAGTAGCCGAGTTCCAGCCCGCGTTCGGTGGTGTTGAGACCGGCACAGCCGACGAACGTGTCGGTTCCGGCCAGCGTCAGGGCATAGGCGATGCCGGCCCGGCGCGACCTGGTCATGGCAAGGAAAGCGCGCGCCTCGGCCTCACCATAGGGGTGCGGCATGCGTGCCAGCATTTCGGCGACATGACGGTTGTCGGCAAGTTCGACCAGTTGCGCGACATCGCCTTCATGGGGCGCCCGCATCACCAGCCGCTCGGTGACCAGCACCGGGCAGTCTATCGCGTAACTTCCGTCTTCTGAGTCTTCCGCTTCGGCAACCATTTGAAAGTCCTCCAGGCACAAGAAAAAGGGGAGATGAAAACCCATCTCCCCTGATCCTTTTCCTGGCCTTGCCAGACACCGGTTCCCGAGATGGGCGCCGGTGTTCTAGTGCGGAACCGGCTACTCCGCGGCTTTGGCAATCGGGTTGACCGATACGTAGGTTCGGCCGTTGGCTTTTTTGTTGAACGTCACGGCGCCGGTCTCGAGCGCAAAAAGCGTATGATCCGTGCCCATGCCGACATTGACGCCGGGATGCCACGTGGTGCCGCGTTGACGAATGATGATGTTGCCCGGGATGACGGCTTCGCCGCCGAACTTCTTCACGCCCAGACGCTTGGAATGCGAGTCGCGACCGTTGCGCGACGAGCCGCCAGCTTTCTTGTGTGCCATCTAACTAACTCCGTTGCGCCGCAAGGCGCCTAAAAGGCCTTATGAACGCGTTCGCGTTCCGTTTCAAGTCCGATCCGGCGACCCAATCGCCAGAAAATTACTTCGCAGCCAATTCCTTGGCCTGCTCGCGCCAGTCCTTGATCTGGTCGGCGCTGAAGGGCATGTGCTCGTCGATCTTGGCGACATCCTTCTCGGTCAGCTTGGCAAGCTGGGCGAAGGTGATGATGCCCTGCTCGTTAAGATCCTTGGCTGCGACCGGGCCGATGCCCTTGATCATGGTCAGATCGTCCGGCTCACCCTTCGGTGCCTTGAACAGTGGCGCTGCGGCGGTCTCGGCTGCCTTTGTCTCGGCTGCCTTGGCCTTGGGCTCCTTCTTCGGCGCGGCTTCCGCCTGCACCTCGGTGGCGGCCTCGGCCTTCACCTTCTTCGGCGCCTTGGCCGCTGCCGTCTTGGTCGGCTTGGCGCCACCCAGCAGGATCTCGGAGATCCGCACGGTGGTCAAAAGCTGGCGATGGCCGATCTTGCGGCGCGAATTCTGCCGGCGGCGCTTCTTGAAGGCGATGACGGTGCGGTTCTTGCCCTGTTCGACGACTTCGGCGGTGACCACCGCGCCGTCGACGAACGGCGCGCCAAACGTGACATTCTCGCCTTCGCCATGCGCCAGAACGTGGCCGATTTCGACCATATCGCCGACATTGGCTTCAACTTTTTCGATCTTCAGGAGATCGTTGGCGGCAACGCGATACTGCTTGCCACCCGTTTTAATGACTGCGAACATTTTTTGCCTTTCGCTGTTCGGTCGGCCTTGATGAACCGCCTCTGGCAGTTCAGCCGTCTTTTTGTCAGTCTGCGGGTTCAAAAAACAAGCGGCGCGGAAGAACCCTCCACGCCGATTGCGCGCTGTCCCTAACCGAAGGTTGGGGGCGAGTCAAGGCAAACCAGCCGCGCCGTTTCCGAGACCGTCATTGGCGGGCACGGACCGGCTGTGCCGACATGCCCACGGCGTTGCCCCCGCCTGGGCTGAGGATGGGTGACTGGTCGGCAATCTGCCTCGGGTCTCGCTGTACCCCACCAGCCGTGAATCCGCCGCTTGCCAAGCAAGCCAAATAACTGACGGATTGGCCTTGTAACCTGCCCGTTCAGCCGTTATCTAGTGCGCCGCGCCGGCAACGGCCGACCATGACCGCGGAGAGGTGGCAGAGTGGTCGAATGCACCGCACTCGAAATGCGGCATGGGTGCAAGCCCATCGGGGGTTCGAATCCCTCCCTCTCCGCCATTTAGCCCAAGAACCTGACATCTCCTGGGCTGCTAGCCGCCTGCCGCATATCGCGCAGCCAACAGGACAAAGCCGCCCGAGCCGGGACACTCTGGCCTTTGCGGAGGCGTAAAGCTTCGGCGATGGGCAGGCCCATTCGGCTCTCCGCACATGGTTTTCTGTCCGCAAGCGCAGCCATGTCGCTGTGAATTTGCCAGCCGGTTTGGCCCAAATGGGGGAAGTGGCCGGCCCAAGATCTCGTAATGGTTGGTTCGCCCAGCCAGTTAGGAGACCACTATGCGCAAAGCCTCTCTCGCCGTCACAGTCGTCGGCACGGCCTTCTTCAGTCTTTCCACTGTCGCATCGGCATGCGTGTCGATGGACGGCAACTTCGTCGTAAACAACTGCAATTATCGCGTCATGGGAAATTGCAAAGGCTCGGATGGCAGTTGGGGTGGCTTCGGACCCATCCGCCCGGGCGGTCGTGAGGTAACTTCCAAAAGACGCGATGCCGGCTGGGACGTCAGCTATTGCAATTACGATTCATGGGTGGCCGGCACATGTCGGCCGAAGGATCCCAGGCAAATGTAAGCCGCTTTCAAGCATGTCACTTTGCGGCTCGGCTCGTTGCTGACGATGTGGCCGGCGTCGAACACCGGCCACTCTGTCGGTGCACGATAAATCCGTTACTGCTCCTTCTTGAACAGGTCCTGGAAGATCAGCTGGCCCCAAGTGCGGCCGCGTGCGTGCACCAGTGCGCCACCCTCGTTGAGCTTCCCCAGCTTGACCGGTGCGAACCCGAGTTGTTTGGCTAAGGCCGCCACGGGAGCGATCGCGTCCTCGTCGTCGCTCGACAGGAAGACGACCCGGTGCCCGCCCTCCACGATCGGATCGGCAGCCAAAGTCGCCGCGATCAGGTGATTGAAGCCTTTGACCAACTTGGCGCCGGTGAACGCCTTTGCGACGAAAGCGGAGGACGGCAGACCGTCCAGCTCTTCAGGGACTGGAAACACGTTCGTCGCGTCGATGATCGTCTTGCCTTCCCAGCTTGACAGAGCCTTCGCAACATCTGGGTGCGACTCGAAACGAACCGCCAGAAAGACGATGTCCGCCTTGATCGCTTCCGCCAGCGTTTTCGGGATAATCGTGGGTCCGATCGCGGCCGCATCGGCTGCAAAGCTTTCCGGGTCGCGCGTGGTTGCCACGGACACTTCGATGCCGTTGCGGGCAAACGCCTTGGCAAGAGCGTGGCCGATCTTGCCGAAGCCAATAATTGCATAGCTCATGTATATTCTCCTTCAGTTTGCCACGCCCTGCGGGCTCAAAATATCGAATGGAGTGACCGGCCGGGCGTAGCGTCAGATTTGCGCCAGGCCCCCGTCGACGGCTACCTCGCTGGCGGTCATGAAGCTGCTGTCCGATGACGCGAGAAAGGCAGCCGCCGCTCCAATCTCAGCCGGATCGGCCATGCGCTGGAGCGGGTTCATCGAGGCAAAGGCCTTCAAGCCCTCCTCCCCTATCGCTGCCTTCGCGAGTTCGGTCGCTGTCGGGCCGGGCGACAGCACGTTTACCCGGATGCCGGTGCCCTTCAGGTCCTCCGCCCAGCTCCGCGCAAGATTGCGCACGGCCGCCTTGCTCGCGCTGTAGACGCTGAATGCGGGGGCGCCCGTGGTGCCGGCGCTCGATCCGGTCAGGATGATCGAACCGCCCTCGCCCATCAGCGGCAGCGCCTTCTGGACCGTGAAGATCGTACCCTTCACATTGGTGTCGAAGGTTTCGTCAATGTGCTCGGCGGTGATCTCGCCGAGCGGAAGCAGGCCTCCCGCCCCGGCATTGGCGAAGACGATGTCGAGGGTTCCGCGCTCGGCCTTCACCGCTGCGTAGAGCCGGTCGAGGTCGGCCTCGTTGGAAACCGAGCCTTTCACCGCGCGGGCATTAGGCCCGAGGTCGGCCACGGCGGCGTCTAGCGCTTCCTGCCGGCGGCCGAAGATGAAGACGAAGGCGCCCTCCTCGATAAAGCGCTTCGCTGCGGCACGGCCGATGCCGGTGGCGCCACCCGTAATAACCGCAACCTTACCGTCTAGTTTTCCCATAACTCAATCCTTCCAGGCTCTGTCTTTGGTCGTTCGGGTACGCCCCGAGAACCTCTAGATGGGCCCGTCAGGGTCACGCGGTGAGTGCGGAAGCGCGCACATCGGTGGTGCAAAATCGATCCGCTTTCAGGACTGACGCCAGCCGTGACGATCCGTGTCCGCCATTCGGAATTGCGCCGCCCCTGTCGACATAAGCTATGATGTCCCGCCCGTACTGCTGTAGCATGCGTTAGATACGGGCTTTGGAAGGCGCACCGCGCGGTGCCGGATTGCACCATGATCAACTGGGATGACATTCGCTACTTTCTTGCCGTCGCGCGCGGAGGCTCGGTGCGGGCTGCCGGCGCGCAGCTCGGGGTGAATCACTCGACCGTGCTGCGACGCGTCGCCCAACTCGAGGAACGCCTCGGAGCGCACATGTTCGAAAAGCTGCCTTCGGGCTACCGCCTGACGGCTGCGGGCGAGGAGGTCCTCGATCTCGCGAACCTGATGGAAGCGTCGTCGCACCAGCTGGAGACGCGCGTCTTCGGGCGCGACCAGGGTGTGCGCGGGCTTCTGCGGGTGACGCTGGCACCACCCCTCGCGACACACCTGCTCATGCCGGACTTCGCCGATTTCGCGCGTCTGCACCCGGACATCGAGATGGAAATCCTGTCGTCCGGCGAGCTGGCAAATCTGACCAACCGAGAGGCCGACGTCGCGATCCGCGTCGTCTACGACCGCAAAACCCTGCCGCTCAATCTTCACGGCCTGAAGGGACCGGAGGTGTTCGGCGGCGTCTACATGTCCCGCGATCGCCTGGCCGCGTGGCGTGCGGGCGCGCCTGATCCCATCCGGTGGATCGTCATAAGCGTTCATGGAATTCCAGAGTGGGCCAGCGCAGGTGAGGTTCGCACCGCGGGGGTTCCATTCAGGACCACGGACGCCGAGGCGCAGATCGTTGCCGTACGGCAAGGTCTCGGGATCACGACACTGCCGTGCTTCGTCGGAGATGCCGACCCCCTGCTGGTGAGGGTGCCGGGCACCGACCTGCACATGTACGGAACGCTCTGGCTTCTCACACAGGGGGAGACACGCAAGACGAAGCGCGTGCGGCTCTTCACGGAGTTCGTATCCCGCAGGCTCGCCGCCTACGCTCCGCTTTTCACGGGACTGTCCATATCGCGCGACTGACGCCCCGCGGGTCGACGCTGCGGTGGATAGGCGGACAGCGGCACCTATTGCGGTTGAAGATGCTCAGCCATGAAGTCGATGAACGCCTCAGTCTGGGCCTGATCTGTCGGCGGGCCGGCCAGAGAACATTGAACTGATCGGTCTCGGCGGGGGCATGGGCGGTGGAGGAATGGGCGGCGACGGAACAGGAGGTCTCGGAACGGATGCCCTCTCCGAAGATCGCTATGCTTCAGGACGCGTGACCAGTCGCTGATCTGACCTCAGGCCGAGCCATCGGATTGGTGCTCGGCAATCGTACTCAGAAAAACCTGGCCGAACTCCTTCAGCTTTGCCGCCCCAACCCCATTCACTTCAGCGAAGGCGTCGAGGTCGTTTGGGCGGCGCTCTGCCATGTCGATCAGGGTGCGATCGGAAAACACCACATAGGCCGGCACCTGGCGCTCCTTGGCGAGCCGCAGTCGCAAGGTCTTCAGCGCGGCCAGCAGCCCGGTGTCCACATCCGATTGCCCGAAATCCTGCCCGGAGCGCGTCTTGCCGCGCAAGGCGCGGCTGCGCACCTCGACGCGATAATGGAACGGCACCTCGCCACGGCCAAGCGCATGGCCTTTTTCGGCGATGGCGAGGCCGCCATGGCCGGCCGGATCCGGCATCAGGAACCCGCCGGCGACGAGCTGCCGGATTAGCGACAGCCAAAAGTCCTTCTTGTGCGCCAGTCCGCTGCCGAAGCTGGCGAGCCTCTGGTGGTTCCTGGCCAGCACCTTCTCGGTTTCATGGCCGAGCAGGATGTCGATGACATGGCCGGCACCGAAGCGTTCGCCACTCTGCGCGATCGCCGCCAGGATGATCCGCGCCTCCGCTCCGCCATCGGCGCGCGGCGCCTGGTCGAGGCAGGTGTCGCAATTGCCGCAAGGCTGCGCTTCTTCGCCGAAATAGCCGAGCAGCACCTGGCGGCGGCACTGCGCCGTCTCGCAATAGCCGATCAGCGTGTCGAGCCGGCCATGCGAGCGCCTCTTGTGCTCGGGCGGCGCATCCTCGTCGTCGATGAACATCCGGCGCATGCGGATATCGCCAAGGCCGAACAGCATATGCGCCTCGGCGTCCCGCCCATCGCGGCCGGCGCGGCCGATCTCCTGGTAGTAGGCCTCCAGGCTGCCCGGCATGTCGGTGTGGAAGACATAGGCGACATCAGGCTTGTCAATGCCCATGCCGAAAGCGATGGTCGCCACCATGACGACGCCGGACAGGGTCATGAAGCTGTTCTGGTTGGCGTCACGCGCCTCCTTGCTCATGCCGGCATGATAGGCGAGCGCGGTGACGCCGTTCTTCTCGAGGAAGGCCGCCATCTCCTCCGTCTTCTTGCGCGACAGGCAATAGACGATGCCGCTGCGGCCGGGATGACGCTCGACGAAGCGCAGCAGCTGCCGCTTGCTGTCCTGCTTGGCCTCGATGGCAAGCTTGATGTTCGGCCGGTCGAAGCCCAGCACCAGGGTCTCGACGCGCTCGGCAAACAGCCGGGATTCGATGTCGGTGCGCGTGCCTTCGTCCGCCGTTGCCGTCAGCGCGATGATCGGCACGTTGGGAAAGATGCCGCGCAGACGCGACAGGTCCTCGTATTCGCGCCGGAACGCCGGCCCCCATTGCGAGATGCAATGCGCCTCGTCGACGGCGATCAGGCTGACATCGAGCCTGGCCAGCGCGTCGAGCATGCGCTCGGTCATCAGCCGCTCCGGCGCGAGATAGAGCAGGCGCGTCTGGCCCGAGGCGACGCGACGCCATGCGGCGATATTGGCATCGCGGTCGATCGAGGAATTGATCGTGTCGGCCGCCACGCCGGCAAGCCGCAAGGCGGCGACCTGATCCTGCATCAGCGCCACCAGCGGCGAAACGACAATGGTGAGCCCACCCAGGACCAGTGCCGGCACTTGGTAGCAGAGCGATTTGCCCGCACCTGTCGGCATGACGGCCAGCACATGCCGCCCGGCCAGCAGCGCATCCATGACATCGGCCTGGCCGGGGCGAAAATCATCAAAGCCGAACACGTCCTTCAGGACGCGCCGCTTGGGATCTCGCTCTTCTGTCGCGACGGCCGCCGGTGCCTGCATCACCGCGCGTCCACGGTCGGCGTGCTTATTGGCATGTCATAGCCGAACTCGGCGCAGAAACGCCGGACGCCGACGAGAAATACCTGGGGCAGACCGCCGAGATAGGTCCTGAATTCTTCATTCCGTTCCCATTTTCTCAACGAAGCCACCCGGATCGGATTGTCCGGATCCTCGCTGAAACGAATGTGCGGTGTCAGTCCGAACGACTGCGCGATTCTGTCCTGCTGCGCATCGGGCGCGCCGATCATGTCTTCGTAGCGGACAAAGAGTATCTGCCGGTGCGGTTGTGCCTTCTTCAGCCGGGTCAGCGCGTCGTATTCGGCCAGCCAGCGATGCGGCGTGACGTGGAACCGACGCTCGTGGCGTGTTTGCGGATGCGAACTTGTCAGCGTGTCGAATGGATGGCGCACACAATAGATCAAGCCGATGGAGGGAGGTAGCTTCGCCAGATGCGCAAAACCGCGCGCATCGCGCTTGACGACGAGGTTCGATTCCGGCCGATCCAGCATGTCCAGCATTGTGTATCGCGCTTCGGGCGGATGGACGAAAATATCCCCGAAACACCTCATCAGCCGCTGTGTCAGCGTCGTCCCGCTGCGCGCGCAGCCCGAAATGAAAATTCTGTTGGCGGGCGTCGCGCGTGCGTATGTGCGTCTTTGCATGCGCTGTTTCAGAGACAGCGGCACGAATCGCAGAAACTCCCGCATAATCCTTCGCGCGGCCGCTCCAAACGCAGCCTCAAGCCTGCGCGCGCCCTTCATCCGCAATTCCGCTGGCGCAATGCGGCAACCCGATCTTGCATCAGGGCCACCCGGGACGAAACGCGCCGCCTGCGGGCCACGGCCAAGATACTCATCGCCGATGCCTGCATCAGGCAGACACCGGGCTGCAATTTCGTGGATTGGAGAGGATGTGGAAACCGGTCAAAACGACTCTCCGCATGGGCACCTTGCCTTAGCGCAGCTGACACCGGACCACAACCAGAACAAGCCGGCACAAGGAAAGCCTGCGGCGCGAACGCGGAAGCTGACCGATTGATCCAAGGCTCGCCGCAGCACCTTCCCTTGCGAGACCTGCACCCCCGCTGGATTCCGCCACGCACCACGATGTAAGCTCGGCCCGACAAGTCAGGGAGGGCGCGATGCTGCAGGCCATTCAGGATGCTCTCGGCGAGCGGTTTCGGTTGCAGCGTGCTGCCTTCGAGGCGCAGCCTTTCCCCAACTTTGGCATCCGCAAGGATCGCCTGAAACGCCTGTTGGCGTTGACCGAGCGGCATGAAGCCGACATCTGCACCGCCATCGACACCGACTTTGGCGGCCGTTCCGCGCATGAGACGCGTCTTGCGGAACTGTTCGTCGTGCGCGCCGGTATCCGCCACGCGCTGTCGCACCTCAGGGGCTGGATGCGCGAACGCCGCGTTGTCACCACCATGCCGTTCCTGCCCGGCCGAAATCGCCTCGTCCCGCAGCCGCTCGGCGTCGTCGGCATCGTGTCGCCCTGGAATTATCCTTTCCAGCTCGCCGTCGCGCCGGTCACGGCGGCACTCGCGGCCGGCAATCGCGTGCTTATAAAACCTTCCGAATTGACGCCGGCATTTTCAGCGCTGCTGGCCAAACTCGTTGCCGAGCATTTCGCACCCGATGAGCTCAGCGTCATCAGCGGCGACGCGGAGATGGGAAAGGCCTTCGTGTCGATGCCTTTCGATCATTTGCTGTTCACCGGCTCGACCGCGGTCGGACGCCAGGTCGCGATCGCCGCGGCCGCCAACCTGACCCCGGTCACGCTCGAACTCGGCGGCAAGTCGCCGGCAATCTTCGATCCGTCATGCGATCTCGACGCGGCGGTATCCAGCATTGCCTATGGCAAGCTGTTGAATGCCGGGCAGACCTGCATCGCGCCGGATTATCTGCTGGTGCCGAAGGGACAGGCAGGCACGGTCGCTGCCAAGCTCGCAACGGCGATCACGAAGCTCTACCCAACCCTGCGCGACAACCCCGATTATACCGCCATCATCAGCGAGCGGCACCACCAGCGCCTGCGCGACATGATCACCGAGGCGCGTAATGCCGGCGCCGATGTCACCGAAATCAACCCGGCCGGCGAGGCATTCGGCGCGACAAACCGGAAATTGCCGCCGACCCTGGTCCGCAACGCCGGCGCAAACCTGCGGCTGATGCGCGAGGAGATTTTTGGGCCGGTACTGCCCATCGTCGAATATGCCGGGATCGACGAGGCGATAGCCCATGTGAACGGGGCGGACCGGCCGCTGGCGCTCTACTGGTTCGGGCGCGACAGCGGCAACCGTCAACGCATCCTGCATGAGACCGTCGCCGGCGGCGTCACCATCAACGACTGCATGCTGCATCTGGTGCAGGAGAACCAGCCTTTCGGCGGCGTCGGCGCCAGCGGCGTGGGCGCCTATCACGGCGAATGGGGCTTTCGCACCTTCAGCAAGGAGAAGCCGGTTTTCCTGCAGTCCCGGCTGAGCGCGGGAGCCTTGTTGCGCCCGCCCTACGGCAAGACGTTCGAGCGGCTCTTCAGCCTGCTCCGGCATATCACCTGACCGACGCAGTCACCGCCATCACGAACACCCGGCGCGTTAAGCCTATGTTCACCATCATGCGGCAGGTTCGCATCCTGCGGTCATGTCTTGAGTACCGCGGCGCCACAAGCGCCCAGGCAACAACCCGCGCCTCTTTTGAGGTACGGGTCTTCCCTGGCTAGCCGAGGAAATCGGCCCGGTGCGGCGTGAAGCTGTCGACCAGCCGCCCTGCTTCCAGCGCCTTGACGCCGTGCACCAGACCGGACGGCACAATGAAGCTGCCGCCGGTCTCGATGGTTTCGGTCCTACCGTCGATGGTCACCTCGAAGCGGCCCTCGGCGACATAGCTAGCCTGGACGTGTGGGTGCGAATGCAGGGCGCCGACGCCACCCTTGTCGAAGCCGAATTCGACCAGCATCAACTCGTCGGTATGCAGGAGAACGCGTCGCCTGTTGCCGTCCGGGGTCGGCGTCCAGGCGCCCTCGCCGGCATGCGCGAAAATCTTTGTGGTCATCGTCGTCTCCTCATCGCGCAAGCCAGCCGCCATCCACAGGCACCACCGCTCCATGCATGTAGTTCGACGCCGGCGCCAGCAGGAACACGGCGGCATCGCCAATGTCGCCCGCTTCCCCCCAGCGACCGGCCGGGATCCGCGCCAGGATGGCGGCGCTGCGGTCGGGATCGGCGCGCAGCGCCTGCGTGTTGTTGGTCTCGATATAGCCCGGCGCGATGGCGTTGACGTTGATGCCTTTTTGCGCCCATTCGCAGGCGAGCAGACGCGTGATGCCGAGCACACCGTGCTTGGAGGCGGTGTAGGACGCAACGCGGATGCCGCCCTGGAAGCTCAACACGGAGGCAATGTTGACGATCTTGCCCTGGCGTCCGCCGGCAAGCGCCCGTCTGGCGAAGCTCTGGCAGAGCAAGAAAACCGTCTTCAGGTTGACGTCCATGACGTCGTCCCAATCGGCCTCGCTGAGATCGACGGCATCGGCGCGGCGGATGATGCCGGCATTGTTGACCAGCCCGTCGAGCGGACCGCTTTCGTCCCAGATCCGGTCGAGCAACGGGCCGGCGGCCGACGTGTCGGCGAGGTCGGCGCTCACCGCTTCGAATTGCCCGCCCACCGCGGCAATCTTGTCTGCCGTATCGTCCATCGACGAGCGGCCGACGCCGACCACCGCGCCCCCGGCGCGTGCGACGCACACGGCGATGCCTTGGCCGATGCCGGTGTTGGCGCCGGTGACCAGGATACGGTTTCCGGCAAGGCTGAAGGGGTCGCTCACCGCAGATCGCCCAACGCCACCGGGTCGACATCGGTATAGTCGACATTGTCGCCGGCCATCGCCCAGATGAAAGCATAATTGGAAGTGCCGGCACCGGAGTGGATCGACCATCCCGGCGACAGCACCGCCTCCTCATTGCTCATGACGATATGGCGCGTCTCGTCAGGCTCGCCCATGAAATGGAAGACGCGCGCCGTCTCGGCCAGGTCGAAATAGAGATAGGCCTCCATGCGCCGGTCATGCACATGGCATGGCATGGTGTTCCACACCGATCCTGGAGCCAACTGAGTCATGCCGACCACCAGCTGGCAGGTCTTCACGCCCTCGGCATGGATGAACTGGAAGATCGAACGCTCGTTGCAGGTGTCCTTGCTGCCGAGATCGAGGCGCTTGGCGTCGCCGATGCGGATCAGCCGGCTGGGCCAGGCCTGATGCGCAGGCGCGCTGAGCAGATAGAATTTAGCCGGCGCGGTCTTGTCCACCGAGGCGAAGGACACGTCGGTGGTGCCCATGCCGAGATAGAGCATGTCGCGCGCCTGCAATTCGAAGGACTGGCCGCCGGCCGCGATGACGCCCGTGCCGCCGATGTTGACGGCGATCAGCTCGCGACGGTCGAGGAAGTTCTTGGTGCCGGTCGGCTTGATCGCTTCCAGTTGAAGCGGTGCGCCAGTCGGCACGGCGCCGCCGACGATCATGCGGTCGTAATGAGTGTAGGTCAGGCTGATGCGGCCAGGCTGGAACAGGCCGTCAATGTGGAAGTTGTGACGCAGCTCATCGGTGCCCATTGCCGCGGCGGCAGCCGGGTCAATGGCAAATCGCGAGGTGTAGTCGGTATGGCTCTGGTTCATTGTCGGTCCTGACTTGAAACGGGTCATTTGCCGGCGGCGGCCTTGACCGAACTGGAATAAAAAGCCTGACGTGCATGCAGCCGCTCGCGGTAACGCTGCTGGCTGGCGGTGAGGTGCGCGCGCATCGCCTCGCGCGCGGCCTCGGCATCGCCAGAGGTAATGGCGTTGAGGATCACCAGGTGCTCGCGCTGGAGCCCGCGCTGATAGCTGTCGGATTGCGCCAGTTCGGTCGACCAGGGCGAAGTCACGTCGCACGGGATGGCGCGCCGGCCGAGCACGTCGAGCATCTCGACATAGAAGGGGTTGCTGGTTGCGCTGGCGATGGCGCGATGGAAGGCGAGGTCGGCCGGACCGGTCGGCTCGCTGGCAAGCAGCAGCCGCTCGAATTCGAAGAAGGCTTCCTGGATCGCCGCCTCCTGCGCGGCGTTGCGACGGATGGCGGCGAGCCCGGCCGATTCGATCTCGATCGCCAGCCGCACTTCGAGCACGTTGAGTGCGATCGAATCCTTGCTGCCCATGTCGGCGGCCAGCGCGCCGAACATTGTCGAGATGTGCTCTGTGACGAAGACGCCGGCGCCCTGGCGCGGTTCGACCAGCCCGTCGGCGGCAAGCTTGGCCAGCGCCTCGCGGATGACGGTGCGGCTGACGCCGAAGGTTTCGGTCAGTTGGCCTTCGGTCGGCAATTTATGGCCGGGCAGGATCTCGCCCGCCTGCAGCTGCTTGCGGATCGCCGCGACGACGGTCTCCGACAGTTTGGGTTTTCTCTCGACCCTGAGGTCGGTTGCGGTGTCCGATGCCATGTCGCCCCTATTTGAAGACGCTCGGTAGCCAGAGCGAAATGGCCGGAATGTAAGTGACGAGCCCCAGTACCACGAGCCCGGCCCCATAGAACGGCCAGAT
This sequence comes from Mesorhizobium sp. M0011, assembly GCF_040324155.1. NCBI lineage: Bacteria > Pseudomonadati > Pseudomonadota > Alphaproteobacteria > Hyphomicrobiales > Phyllobacteriaceae > Mesorhizobium > Mesorhizobium sp. M0011. Next base: position 114,979 of record NZ_JAMYVQ010000017.1, read on the forward strand.
CGAGCGCATCGCTTCCCAGACGGATATCTTGCCCACTGCGCACGCCACGAACTGCACAGCGCCCACCGGCGGCGTATTCAGCCCGATGCCGAAGTTGAGGATCATGATAACGCCAAAATGCACCGGGTCGACGCCGTAGGCTTGCGCCACGGGCAGGAAGATCGGCGTGCAGATGATAATCGTCGGCCCCATGTCCATGAAGGTGCCGAGGAACAGCATCAAGACGTTGAGCAGGAGAAGCACGACCAGCGGATCCTCCGAGATCGCGTTCATGGAGGCTATGAGCGCTGCCGGCACTTTCAGGAAGGCCATCAACCACGAGAACGCCGCCGCCATGCCGATGATGAGCAGCACCATGGCCGTGGTGCGCACGGCACCATGGGTAGCATGAACGAAACCTTCCCAAGTCATCTGCCGGTAAACGAAGACAGTAACGAGCAACGCATAGATGACCGCGACGCAGGAACTCTCGGTCGCCGTGAAAACGCCCGATCGTACGCCACCGAAGATGATCGCGATCAGCAGCAGGCCGGGCACCGCGACAGCGAAGAGATGCGCGACGGCGGTGAAGCCCGGAAACGGCTCGGTCGGATAGCCGCGGGAGCGCGCCACGAAATAGGCGGTGATCATCAGCGACAGGGCCAACAGCAGGCCCGGAATGATGCCGGCCGTGAACAGGTCGGCGATGGAGATCTTTCCACCTGCCGAGATCGAGTAGATGATCATGTTGTGCGACGGCGGCAGGAGCAGCGCGATCAGCGCCGCCATCGACGTGACGTTGACGGCGTAATCCGCTCCATATCCACGCGCCTTCATCTGCGGGATCATCAAGCCGCCGACCGCCGCTGCCTCGGCCACGGCGGAGCCCGAAATGCCGCCGAACAGTGTAGCGGTCGCAATGTTGACCTGCCCGAGGCCGCCGCGCAAATGGCCAACGAGCGAGCCGGCGAAGGCAACGATCTTGCTGGCGATGCCGCCGCGCACCATCAAGTCGCCGGCATAGATGAAGAAGGGAATGGCCAGCAGCGAAAAGACGCTCATGCCGGAATTCAGGCGCTGGAACACGATGAGCGGCGGCAGGCCCATGTAGAGGACGGTGGCAAAGCTTGCGACGCCGAGGCAGAAAGCGATCGGCGTGCCGATAAGCATCAGAAGGGTGAAGACGCCGAAGAGGATCCAGAGTTCCATGCCGTCAGACCTTCACGTTCGCCGTGTCGAGTTCGGTTGCGACTTCCGCCGGCGGCAGTTCATCGAGCACATCGTCGATCGGCGCACCGGAGAGACGAAGCACGATGCGCTCCAGCGTGAAGAGCGCGACGAGCACGCCTCCCGCGACCAGCGGGACGTAGTCCCAGCCCCCCGATATGCCGAGCGACGGCAAGGTAGCGCCCCAGGTCAATGCGACCAGTTGGCTGCCATACCAGATCATACCGATGCCGAAGGCGAGCGCGACGAGGTCCGAGATCATCCGCAGCCAACGCTTGCTGCCTTTGGGCAGCAAGTAGAGCAGGACGTCGAAGCCGAGGTGATAGTTCTCGCGCACCCCGACGGCAGCGCCGAGGAAAATGAACCAGCTCATCAGCATCACCGAGCCCTGCTCGGTCCAGCTTGGCGAGCGGTTCAGGACATAACGACCGAACACCTGCCAGGCGACGAAGGCGGTCATCAGCACCAGCCCGATGCCTGCGACCCATAGCGCCGCTGTGCTGACGCGCGACATCATGCGGGCGACGCCGGACAGGGGCGGTCTGTGTGCTGGGCTGGAGGTCACCGGTTCTCTCCGCAAGGGGGATGGCGGCGCGGAATGCCCGCGCCGCCGCTTGATCACTGCACGGCCTTGATGGCTTCGACCATGGCCTTCAGCTTGTCGTCCTTGACGTGCTTCTCGTAGACCGGACCCATGGCGTCGATGAAGGGCTGCTTGTCCGGCGTCGTGATCTGCGAACCGGCCGCTTCGACTTTGGCGCGCGATTCCTTGACCTTGGCGGTCCACAGCTCGCGCTGCCTGGCGACGCTCTCCTTGGCGGCCGCCTTGAAGATCGCCTGATCCTCCGGCGTCAGCTTGTCCCAGCTCGACTTCGCCATGACGAAGGCTTCCGGCACCATAGTGTGCTCGTCGAGCGAATAGAACTTGGCGACTTCCGCATGCTTGGCGGTGTCGTAGCTCGGAAAATTGTTTTCCGCGCCGTCAATGACCCCGGTCTCGATCGCCGAATACACCTCGCCATACGGCATCGGAGTCGCGTTGGCGCCGAGTGCCGCCACCATGTCGACGAAGATGTCGGACTGGATGACGCGGAACTTCATGCCGGACAGATCGGCTAATGAGTTGATCGGTTTCTTCGAATTGTAGAAGGAGCGCGCGCCACTGTCATAGAAGGCGAGCAGCACCAGCCCGACCTGTTCGAACGCCGCCGCGATCTGATCGCCGACCGCCCCGTCCATGACCTTGTGCATATGGTCTTCCGAGCGGAAGATATAGGGCAGCGAGGGCACAGTGGTTTCGGGAATGAGCCCGTTGAACGGCGCCATCGAGATGCGGTTGAGGTCGATCACGCCGGTGCGAACCTGCTCGATCGTGTCCTTTTCTTCGCCTAGCTGCGCGGAATGATAGAGCTCGACCGCATAGCGGCCGGCCGTACGCTCCTTTACAAGCTCGCCGAAATATTTGACTGCCTCGACCGTCGGATAGCCGTCCGGGTGGGTGTCGGACGAGCGCAGAACCGTCTGGGCACTTGCCGTTCCGGCCATCAGTGCGGCGGCGAGCAGCGCAGCTCCCGTCAGTCTTGAAAAATGCAACATGGTTTCCTCCCTTTGCATTGCGGGCGAGTTGCCCCTTCAGAGCCGATACGCCTTTTTCGCCAGCGTACAGGTCAGTTCCCGCGCCAGCTCATGCGCCTCGTCCTCGCGCAGCCTGTGCTCGGCGACGAGACGCGCCAGGAACGCGCAGTCGACCCGCCGCGCCACATCGTGACGTGCCGGGATCGATGGAAAGGCGCGGGTATCGTCATTGAAGCCGACGGTGTTGTAGAAGCCGGCCGTCTCGGTGGTCATCTCGCGGAACCGCTGCATGCCTTCCGGGCTGTCGTGGAACCACCAGGCCGGCCCGAGCTTCAGCGCCGGGTAGACGCCGGCCAGCGGAGCCAGCTCGCGCGCATAGCTGGTTTCGTCGAGCGTAAAGAGAATGACGGTGAGGTCGCGCTCCAGCCCGACGCAGTCGAGCAGCGGCTTCAGCGCCGTCACATAGTCGGTCCGGGTCGGGATATCGAAGCCCTTGTCGCGGCCGAATTTTTGGAAGATTGCGGGCGAATGGTTGCGCCAGGAGCCGGGATGGATCTGCAGGACCAGCCCATCGTCGAGGCTCATCTTGGCCATCTCGGTCAGCATCTGGGCGCGGAACAGTTTTCGCTCGCGCTCATCGTCGGAACCACGGCGAACCCGATTGAACAGCTCTTGCGCCGCCGCATCCGAAAGATTGGCGGTCTCGGCCGTCGGATGGCCATGATCTGACGAAGTCGCGCCGAAGCTTTTGAAGAAGGCGCGCCGCTGGCGATGCGCGTCGAGATATCCGGCCCAGCTGCCGGTGTCGCAGCCGGTGATCTCGCCGAGCCGATCGAGATTGGGTGAAAACCCCTCGAAATCAGGATCGACGACGGCATCCGGCCGGTAGGCGGTGACCACACGGCCCTGCCAGCCGCTGTCGCGGATCATCTGGTGCCATTTGAGATCGTCGAGCGCGCCTTCCGTGGTCGCGATGACCTCGATGTTGAAACGCTCGAACAGCGCGCGCGGGCGAAAATTCTCCCACTGCAGCAGCGTTGCAATCGTGTCGTAGTGGCGGTCGGCCGTCGCGGCGGTCAGCGGTTCGTCGATGCCGAACAGATCGGCAAGTACGTGGTCGAACCACAGCCGGGTCGGTGTGCCCCGAAACAGATAATAGTGCTCGGCAAAGCGCCGCCAGATCGTCCGGCCGTCGGTTTCGACAGGCGCGCCGTCCAGCGTCGCGACGCCGAGATCCTCGAGGCGGACGCCCTGGCTGAACAGCATGCGGAAGATGTAGTGATCCGGGACGATGAGCAGTTGCGCCGGATCCGGGAATGGCTCGTTCAGCGCATACCAGCGCGGATCGGTGTGGCCATGCGGGCTGACAAGGGGCAGGTCCTTGATCCCGGCATAGAGATCACGGGCAATCGCGCGCGAATGCGCCTCGGCGGGAAACAGCAGATCCGCATGGGTCAGTGTCACGGTCATCCTCCCAAGGCCACTATCGGTAGGGGCGGCAAGAAATGTCAACATACAAAAATCCGATTGTTGTATGATGACTTTTCGACCCATTGTGTGGCAGGAAATCGAATGTTACGCCGCTTTGCCGATCCCTGCCGAGGCCACTCATGTCATCCGACCAGACCAGTCGCACCACGACGACCGAACGCCTTTCCACGAAGACGGTGCGCGCGCTGCCGGCTTCGATCGCGACACCTGCGTATGATCGCAGCCGCGTCGTCCCGGGCATCGTGCACCTTGGTGTCGGCGCCTTCCACCGCGCCCATCAGGCAGCCTATGTCGACGATTGCCTGGCGGCAGGCGACGCGGATTGGGGCATAACAGGCGTTTCGCTGCGCAGCACCGACACGCGCGACGCTCTCACGCCGCAGGACGGGCTCTACACGCTGGCGATCAGAAGCAGTGGAACCGAAAGGCTTCAGGTCATCGGTTCGATCGGTGTGATGCTGGTGGCGCCGGAGGATCCCAGGGCGGTGCTGGTCGCGCTGACCGATCCGCGCACCCGCATCGTCACGCTGACGATCACTGAAAAGGCCTATCTGAGGGCGGCAGGCGGCGGATTGGACGCCGCACATCCCGATATCGCCCATGATCTGGCCAATCCCCGGATGCCGAAGACAGCGCATGGTTTTCTGACCGAGGCGCTTGCCCGGCGACGCGCCGCCGGCACGCCGCCCTTCACTGTCCTGTGTTGCGACAATTTGCCGGCCAACGGCGCCACGCTGCACCGGCTGTTGGTCGAATTCGCCCAGTTGCGAGATGCCGGGCTCGCGCAATCGAGCGATGTCGGAATTGCCGACCACATCGCACAACAAGTCGCGTTTCCCTCCAGCATGGTCGATCGTATCGTGCCCGCAACCACTGACGCCGATCGGGTGCGGATCGCTGAAGAACTCGGCGTCGAGGATGCCTGGCCCGTGATGACCGAGCCGTTTTGTCAGTGGGTGGTCGAAGATAAGTTCCCGACTGGCCGGCCCGCGTGGGAACAATTCGGCGTCACCATGGTTCGCGATGTCGGCCCGTTCGAGGACATGAAGCTCAGGCTGCTCAACGGCTCGCATTCGGCCATCGCCTATCTTGGCCTGCTCAGCGGTCATGCCACCGTCGACCGCGCCTTCGCCGACCCGGCGATCCGGCAATTCGTTGATGCCTTGTGGGCCGAAGCCATCCCGACCCTGCCCGAGGATGCCGGATTGGACACGAGCGCCTATACTGCGGAGCTCGCGGAGCGTTTTTCCAACACTGCACTTGCCCATCGCACGGCGCAGATCGCCAATGACGGCAGCCAGAAACTGCCGCAGCGCATCGTCGCCTCCGCCATCGAATGCCTCGAAGCCGGTACTGAATTGGTCCATCTAACCCTGGTGGTGGCTGCCTGGATCGCCGCTTGCGCCGCGCGAGGAAAAACCTTGCCGGCGGGACATTTCACCGATCCGCTCGACGCGGCGCTGACGGCACTTTTGAGCGAGCAGCTGCCGGCCAACGAAACCGTGACCGCGGTGTTCGACCTGGCCGGCTTCGCTGGGGATCATGCCGAGCGGCAGACGTTGATCGAACTCGTGGCTGTCCATCTCGTCCACCTGCGGCGCGATGGTCCGGTTCTGGCCTTCGCCGCCCTTGGCATACAGAGCGAGCAGACCTGAACTATGCCTTGGCAGTTATGGTTATAATGTCGGCGGGACAGCGCCCCCCTCTTTCGCAAATCTCTAACGTTACAGGAAGAGCACCGACATCCGAGCTGCCAATCTCCTCCCTCGTGGGGGAGATGTCCGGCAGGACAGAGGGGGGCGCGAAGGATCGCGACAGAACGCCCGTCCTGCGCGCTACCAATGGCATGAATTCCAGAGTCTGCGCTCAGGCCTTACGCCGGCAGGATGGCGCCTTCCAGCGTGGTGAGCTGGCTAAGGAACTGTTCCGCCTTGCTGCGAGCCTCGTCGTCCTTGGCATCAGTGGCGTCTTCCTTGGCTTCCTGGATGCGGCGCGCGAGATCGGCGCGGTCGACATCCTTCACCGCGACAGCCGATTCCGCCAGCAGCGTGCAGCCGGCCGGAACGATGTCGGCGAAGCCGCCGAACACCACATAGCGCTCTTCGCCGCCCGCCGCGGTCTTCACCGTGACGACGCCCGGCTTGATCGTGGTCATGACCGGAGCGTGATGCGCCATGACGGTCATCTCGCCTTCGGCGCCGGGAATGACGACGGATTCGACCTGCTCGGAAACGAGCAGACGCTCCGGCGAGACCAGTTCGAACTTGAAAGCTTCAGCCATGATCAATTTAGTGAGTAGGGAATAGGAACTAGGCAGTAGTAAGTGGCCCTAACCGGTCCACATTACGCAGCTGCTATTCCCCACTCACTACTGACTACTCCCTATTCCCTAAATTAAGCCGCTTCAGCCGCGAGGCGCTGTGCCTTCTCGACCGCTTCCTCGATGCCGCCGACCATGTAGAAGGCAGCTTCCGGAAGGTGATCGTAGTCGCCGTTGCAGAGGCCCTTGAAGCCCTTGATGGTGTCGGCGAGGTCGACCAGCTTGCCCGGCGCGCCGGTGAACACTTCGGCGACGAAGAACGGCTGCGACAGGAAGCGCTCGATCTTGCGGGCGCGGGCCACGGTTTGCTTGTCCTCTTCCGACAGCTCGTCCATGCCCAGGATGGCGATGATGTCCTGCAGCGACTTGTAGCGCTGGAGGATCGACTGCACCTGGCGCGCGACGCCATAATGCTCGTCGCCGACGACCAGCGGGTCGAGCATGCGCGAGGTCGAATCCAGCGGATCGACGGCCGGATAGATGCCCTTTTCGGCGATGGCGCGGTTGAGCGTCGTCGTCGCGTCAAGGTGGGCGAACGAGGTCGCCGGCGCCGGATCGGTCAAGTCGTCGGCGGGCACGTAGATGGCCTGCACGGACGTGATCGAGCCCTTGGTGGTGGTGGTGATGCGTTCCTGCAGCGCGCCCATGTCGGTGGCGAGCGTCGGCTGATAGCCCACGGCCGAAGGAATACGGCCAAGCAGAGCCGACACTTCCGAACCGGCCTGCGTGAAGCGGAAGATGTTGTCGACGAAGAACAGCACGTCCTGGCCCTGGTCGCGGAAATATTCCGCAACCGTCAGGCCGGTCAGGCCGACGCGGGCGCGCGCGCCCGGCGGCTCGTTCATCTGGCCGTAGACGAGTGCCGCCTTGGAGCCTTCGCCGCCGCCCTTCTTGTTGACGCCGGATTCGATGAACTCGTGATAGAGATCGTTGCCTTCGCGGGTGCGCTCGCCGACGCCGGCGAACACCGAGTAGCCGCCATGCGCCTTGGCGATGTTGTTGATCAGTTCCTGGATCAGCACGGTCTTGCCGACGCCGGCGCCGCCGAACAGGCCGATCTTGCCGCCCTTGGCGTAGGGAGCCAGCAGGTCGAGCACCTTGATGCCGGTGATCAGGATCTGGGCTTCCGTCGACTGCTCGACATAGGTCGGAGCCGGCTGGTGGATGGAGCGCATTTCGGTTGCGTCGACCGGGCCTTCTTCGTCGACCGGCTCGCCGATGACGTTGATGATGCGGCCGAGCATGCCCGGGCCGACCGGCACGGTGATCGGCGCGCCGGTGTCACGCACTTCCTGGCCGCGAACCAGACCTTCGGTCGAGTCCATGGCGATGCAGCGCACGGTGTTTTCACCCAGGTGCTGGGCGACTTCGAGCACCAGTCGGTTGCCGACATTGGTGGTCTCGAGCGCGTTCAGGATCGCCGGCAGGTGATCGCCGAACTGCACGTCGACAACGGCGCCGATGACCTGGCGGACCTTGCCGACAACGCCGGTTGCCTTGCTGGCCACTGCCGATGTCTTGGCAGCGGCGGCCTTCGCCGGTGCTGCCGCCTTGGCCGGGGCAGCCTTCGCGGCTGCTGCTGGAGCCTTTGCCGCCTTCGCGGGGGCTGCGGTCTTCGCGGCTGCGGCCTTGGGGGCTGCCGTCTTGGATGTCGCCTTCTGGGGGGTCGCTGCTTTCGCCATCGTCTTTACCCTTTTTCGTCCTTTGTTTCTCACGCGGTCCGGTCGCGGGTCGATGACCCGCGAACCACGCCTAGAGCGCCTCGGCGCCCGAAATGATTTCGATCAGTTCCTTGGTGATCTGCGCCTGCCGCTGGCGGTTGTAGGTGATCGACAGCTTGTTGATCATGTCGCCGGCGTTGCGCGTCGCATTGTCCATGGCGCTCATCTTGGCGCCCATTTCGCCGGCCACATTTTCGAGCAGCGCCCGGAAAACCTGCACGGAGATGTTGCGCGGAATGAGGTCGGAGAGGATTTCGCCCGGCTCCGGCTCATATTCGTAGACGGCGTTGCCGCCATCGATCGCCTCGGCAGGAGCCGAAGCAACGCCGGCCGGAATGATCTGCTGCGCGGTCGGGATCTGGCTGATCACCGACTTGAACTGCGAATAGAACAGCGTGCAGATGTCGAAGCCGCCCTCATTGAAGAGGTGGATGACCTTCTTGGCGATCGCATCGGCATTGACGAAGCCGAGTGTCTTGACCTCGCGCAGATCGACGCGGTCGATGATCATCGACGCATAGTCGCGGCGCAGGATGTCGAAACCCTTCTTGCCGACGCAGATGATCTTGACCTGCTTGCCGTCCGCCAAAAGCTTGCGGATATGGTCGCGGGCAAGGCGGGCGATCTGCGAATTGAAGCCGCCGCACAGGCCGCGCTCGGCGGTGCAGACGACGAGCAGATGCACGTCATCCTTGCCGGTGCCGGTCATCAGCGCCGGGGCATCGCCGCCGCCGCCGATGGCCTGGGTGATGTTGGCCAGCACGGAACCCATGCGCTCCGAATAGGGGCGCGCCGCTTCCGCAGCCTCTTGCGCACGGCGCAGCTTCGCCGCGGCGACCATCTGCATCGCCTTGGTGATCTTCTGCGTCGCCTTGACCGAGGCGATACGGTTACGAAGGTCTTTTAATGAAGGCATGCTTCAAACCTGATCCCGTCTTGCAATTCGCTCAGGCGAAGGTCTTGGCGAAAGCGTCGATCTCGGCCTTCAGCTTGGCGCGCAGATCGTCCGACAGCGCCTTTTCCTTGCGGATGGCATCGAGGACGTCCTTGCCGGCCGAACGCATGTGGCTGAGCAGGCCATGCTCGAACTTGCCGACCTGGTTGACCGGCAGCTTGTCGAGATAGCCGTTGACGCCGGCGAAGATCACCGCGACCTGCTCTTCCGTCTTCAGCGGCGAGAACTGCGGCTGCTTCAGGAGTTCGGTCAGGCGCGATCCGCGGTTGAGCAGGCGCTGCGTGGCGGCGTCGAGATCGGAGCCGAACTGCGCGAAGGCCGCCATTTCGCGGTACTGCGCGAGCTCGCCCTTGATCGAGCCGGCAACCTGCTTCATCGCCTTGATCTGCGCGGCCGAGCCGACGCGGCTGACCGACAGGCCGACGTTCACCGCAGGACGGATGCCCTGGAAGAACAGGTTGGTTTCGAGGAATATCTGGCCGTCGGTGATCGAGATCACGTTGGTCGGGATGTAGGCCGACACGTCGTTGGCCTGCGTCTCGATGATCGGCAGCGCGGTCAGCGAACCACCGCCCAGATCGTCGTTGAGCTTGGCGGCGCGCTCGAGCAGGCGCGAGTGCAGGTAGAAGACGTCGCCCGGATAGGCTTCGCGGCCCGGCGGGCGGCGCAGCAGCAGCGACATCTGGCGATAGGCGACGGCCTGCTTCGACAGATCGTCATAGCTGATCAGCGCGTGCATGCCATTGTCGCGGAAATATTCGCCCATGGTGGCGCCAGCGAACGGCGCCAGGAACTGCATCGGTGCCGGATCGGAAGCGGTGGCGGCGACGATGATCGAGTATTCGAGCGCGCCGCGCTCTTCCAGCACCTTGACGAACTGCGCGACGGTCGAGCGCTTCTGGCCGACGGCGACATAGACGCAGTAGAGCTTTTCCTTCTCGGGGCCGTTGTCGTGCACCGACTTCTGGTTGAGCATCGTGTCGAGGATGATGGCGGTCTTGCCGGTCTGGCGATCGCCGATGACCAGCTCGCGCTGGCCGCGACCGACCGGGATCAACGCATCGATGGCCTTGAGGCCGGTCGACATCGGCTCGTTCACCGACTTGCGCGGGATGATGCCGGGCGCCTTGACGTCGACGCGCTTGCGCTCGACTGCCTTGATCGGACCCTTGCCGTCGATCGGATTGCCGAGCGCATCGACGACGCGACCGAGCAGGCCGGGGCCGACGGGGACGTCGACGATGGCGCCGGTGCGCTTGACGATGTCGCCTTCCTTGATGTCGCGGTCGGCGCCGAAGATGACGACGCCGACATTGTCGGCTTCGAGGTTGAGCGCCATGCCGCGGATGCCGCCGGGAAACTCGACCATTTCGCCGGCCTGGACATTGTCGAGGCCGTAGACGCGGGCGATACCGTCACCGACGGACAGCACCTGTCCAACTTCGGAGACCTCGGCCTCCTTACCGAAATTCTTGATCTGGTCTTTCAGAATTGCGGAAATTTCCGCGGCGCGGATGTCCATCAGCCGACCTCTTTCAGTGCAAGCTTGAGCGAATTGAGTTTGGTTTTGAGCGACGTATCGATCTGGCGCGAGCCCATCTTGACCACCAGCCCGCCGAGCAGCGACGGATCGACGGTGACGGAGATGGCCACGTCCTTACCGGCAACGCTCTTCAGCGCCGCCTTGAGTTCGGCCTGCTGGGCAGCCTTCAGTTCGTGAGCCGACGTCACTTCAGCAGCGGTCTCGCCACGATGTTCGGCTGATATCTGGCGGAACGCCCTGATCATGCCGGGAATGGCGAACAGCCGGCGGTTGCGGGCGACGACGCGCAGGAAATTGCCAGTGAGGCCGGCAATCCCCGCCTTGTCGGCAATCGCCGCAATGGCCTTCGCCTGGTCCTCGCTGGAGAACACCGGGCTATTGATTAGCCGGGTGAGATCAGCGCTGCCCGCGAGCATGGCTTCGAAACTGTTGAGGTCGGCTTCGACCTTGGCCACGGAATTTGCCTGCAGGGCGAGTTCGAACAGCGAACCCGCATAGCGTTCTGCGACACCTGAGATTGGCGATGACGATTGAGCCACGGACCGTCTTTTCTCTTGTCTGACAGGCCGTAGATTGTTGGCGCGAGCAAAAACTCTGGCTAAATCTTTGACCTTACTGCATTTTTTCGAGCACGGAGGCGCGGCTTCCGCTATCCCCGGCCGAAAGTCGATTGCCGTCTAGCACAGGCATTTTAAGACCGCAATGCGTCGTTCCGCATGGTTTTCAGGCACTATTGTCGCATCCGGCGAAAGTCACCCGTCTTCCATCGCGGAATACCCAACGATTCAAGGCAGAAAGCCGAAGGCAAAGGCGAGCGGAAACGCCGCCAGGACCAATTCCAGCACAATGGAAACCCAATTGAAAGGCGTGTTGGCGCCATCAGACATCATCGACAGCAGCCGGCCGAAGGCGGTGAACAGCCAGGAGAAGCCAAGCGCCATGTAGATCAGCGGCTGCGCCAGCAGGATACAGCACAGTCCAACCCCGAGATAGAAGCCCGACATCCTGCCGCGCCCCTCGGCGATCGCCGCAGCCTTCTCTGGCTTGACCTGCAAGCGCAGGGCACGGAAGGCGAGGCCAGGGGCCAGAAAAAACAAAAGGCCGAGCAGCACGGTGACGACGGCGCTCGACCAGGCCAGCCATTCGCCCTGGCTCGTCGGCCATGGAAGCGCAAAATCCATCTTGTCCCCTCGAAATGCCTGTTTTGAAATTCCGGGCATTCTAGCGGAGGAAAAACGCCGCGCCAGATGGCATCAGGCAGTTTAGGACAAACGCATCAACCCAGCGCGAATTCGACCGCCGCCTCGGCATGAATGCGCGTTGTGTCGAAGACCGGGATGTCGAAATCCTGCTGGCCGATGAGCATGGTGATCTCGGTGCAGCCCATAATGACGCTGTCGGCCGCCTCTTCGCGGCGCAGGCGTTCTGTCTCGGCTATATAAGCCGCCTTGGAGATTTCCGTGACGATGCCCCGGCACAATTCCTCGTAGATGACGCGATGGACCATCTCGCGCCCGGCGACATCGGGCACGACAGGGCTCAAGCCAAATTTGTCGGCAAGCCGGCCCTTGTAGAAATCCTGCTCCATGGTGAAGCGCGTTGCCAGCAGCGCCGGGCGCTGCATGCCGGCGCGCTTGACCGCCACCGCGGTGGCATCGGCGATGTGGATCAGCGGAATCGACACCGACGCCTGCACCTGGCCGGCAAGTTTGTGCATGGTGTTGGTGCACAACAACAGGCCTTCCGCGCCGCCGGCCTCGAGCTTGCGCGCCGCTTCGACGAGAAGCACGCCGGCGCCGTCCCAGTCGCCATGATGCTGCCGCTCGGCGATCTCGGCGAAGTCGAACGACCACAGAAGCAGTTTCGCTGAATGCAGCCCACCCAGCCGCTCGCGCACGATCTCGTTGAGCAGGCGATAGTAGATGGCGGTGGATTCCCAGCTCATGCCGCCCAGAAGGCCGAGGGTTTTCATATGAGTTTCCACATCTCGCTGGCTTGCGGCAACCTATCGCTGAAAGCGCGACCTTACAAAAAGCTCTGCGGGTCGATGTCGACCTGCACCCGAACCGAACCGCGTTGCTTCGGTCCGCTAGCCAGCATGGCCCTGATAAAACCTTGCATATCGGCGCGCCGCTCGCCCTGGATCAGCAGGCGGAAGCGATGGCGGCCGCCGAGCAGTGACAGCGGCGCCTCCGCCGGGCCGAGCACGAACAAATCCGTCGCCTCGGGCGCGGCGCGGCGCAAGCCACGTGCATGGCCTTCGGCTTCAGCCCGCGTCACCGCACTAACGATGACGCCTGCGAGCCGGCCGAAGGGCGGCAGTGCGGCCCGTTCGCGCTCGGCGATCTCACGTTCGTAAAACGCCTCGGCGTCGCCCGAGACGATCGCCCGCATCACCGGGTGGTCGGGCTGAAAAGTCTGCAGCAGGCCAAGGCTCTTCTTGCCGGTGCGGCCGGCGCGGCCGGTCACCTGGCTGAGCAGTTGGAAGGTACGCTCGGCGGCGCGCGGATCGCCATTGGCAAGGCCAAGATCGGCATCGACGACGCCGACCAGGGTCATGTTGGGAAAGTTGTGGCCCTTGGCGACGAGCTGCGTGCCGATGACGATGTCGGCCCCGCCATCGGCGATCGCCTCCAGCTCCAGCCGCAGCCGCCGCACGCCGCCCATCAGGTCCGACGACAAAACGATGGTGCGCGCGTCGGGAAAATGCGTAACGACCTCTTCGGCGATCCGCTCGACACCTGGCCCGCAGGCGACCAGATGATCGAGCGTGCCGCATTCCGGGCAGGCTTCGGGGCGGCGCTCATTGTGCCCGCAATGATGGCAGACCAACTGGCCGCGAAAACGATGCTCGACCAGCCAGGCCGAGCAGACCGGGCAGCCGAAGCGGTGGCCACAAACCCGGCACAGCGTCAGCGGCGCATAGCCGCGCCGGTTGAGGAACAGCAGCGACTGCTCCTGCCTCTCCAGCGTCTGGCGCATCTGGTCGAGCAGCACCGGCGACAGGAAACCGCCACGCGCCGGCGGCGCGCGCCGCATGTCGACCGCCTTCAGATGCGGAAGCGCCGCCTCGGCGAAACGAGCGGAAAGCACCGCTCTGTTGTATTTACCTTGGCTGGCATTGACCCGGCTTTCGACCGACGGCGTCGCCGACGCCAGCACCACGGGGAAGCTGCCGATATGGCCGCGCACCACCGCCATATCGCGCGCATTGTAGAAGACGCGGTCCTCCTGCTTGTAGGCAGGGTCGTGCTCCTCGTCGACGACGATCAGGCCGAGCTCCTTGAACGGCAGGAACAGCGCCGAACGCGCACCGGCGACGACCCGCACGCCGCCTTCCGCCACTTGCCGCCAAACCCGCTCGCGTATCCGCGGCGGCAGGTCGGAATGCCATTCACCCGGCTTGGCGCCGAAGCGCTGCTGGAAGCGCTCGAGAAAGGCATGCGTCAGCGCGATTTCCGGCAGCAGGATCAGCACCTGCCTGCCCTGGTCGAGCGCAGCCGCCACCGCTTCGAAATAAACCTCCGTCTTACCTGATCCGGTGACGCCGTCGAGCAGCGCGACGTTGAACACGCCGGCTGCGACATTGGCGCGCAGCATCTGCGCCGCGGCGCTCTGGTCCGGCATCAGTTCCGGTGTGGCGTAGGCGGGATCGGGCGCGGCCACCACCGGGCGCGGCGGGATCATCACGGTCTCGAACACGCCTTGCGCCCTCAGGCCGTCGATCACCGTCGACGACACGCCGGCGGCGTGAGCGAGGCCGGAGCGCGTCCAGGCAAGGCCGCCTTCGGCCGTCTCCAGCACGCGCTGCCTGGCGCTCGTCATCCGGTCGGGTGCGAGAAGCGTGCGCTGCAATCCCTCGATCCACGGTTCGGGGTCGAAAGCCTCCGGCGCCCTGAGCAGCATGCGCGCCACCATGCCCGGCGGCGACAGCGTGTACTGCGCCACCCAGTCGACGAAGCGGCGCATCGCGCGGTCGATCGGCGGGCAGTCGAAAACCTGTTCGATGGGGCGCAGCTTTTTCGCGTCGACCTTCTCGACCGCGCCATCCCAGACGATGCCGGCGACCTGGCGCGGACCGAGCGGCACGCGCACGATCGAGCCCGGCACCACGCGCATGCCGGCCGGCACGGCATAGGTGTAGGGGCGTTCGGCGGGCATCGGCACCAGCACCGGTGCGGCTGCGACAAAGGGCGAATCTTCGATCATGAGGCGTGACCTTGCCCTGACTTTGGTCTAGATCAAAGGCCGACCCCGAATGTGCATGACATGCACATGAAAATCTTCAGGAGACCCGCCATGAAATTTTTTGTCGACACCGCCGACGTCAAGGATATCCGTGAGCTGAACGATCTGGGGCTGCTCGACGGCGTCACCACCAATCCGTCGCTGATCCTCAAATCCGGCGGCAAGATCGCCGAGGTCACCAAAGAGATTTGCGACATCGTCAAGGGTCCGGTCTCGGCTGAAGTCACCGCCACCGAATATTCCGAGATGATGCAGCAGGCCAAGGTTCTGGCCAAGATCGCCGACAATGTCTGCATCAAGGTGCCGCTGACGCTGGACGGGCTCAAGGCCTGCAAGACGATCCGCACCGAGATGAACCGCCTGGTCAACGTCACGCTGTGCTTTTCGGCCAACCAGGCGCTGCTGGCGGCCAAGGCCGGTGCCTCGTTCATCTCGCCCTTCGTCGGCCGCGTCGACGACATCGGCATCGACGGCATGGAGCTGATCCAGGAGATCAGGCAGATCTACGACAATTACGATTTCCAGACCGAGATCCTGGTCGCTTCGGTGCGCACCGTGAACCATGTCAAGCAGGCGGCACTCATCGGCGCCGATGTCGTGACCGCGCCGCCGGCGACCCTGAAGGCACTGGTCAAGCACCCGCTGACCGACAAGGGCCTGGAACAGTTCCTTGCCGACTGGGCAAAAACCGGCCAGAAGATCGGCTGAGAATGGCGATCGGCTAAAGCCAATTCGCTTGTGATGAAAAGGCCGGGCAACCGGCCTTTTTCATGTGCGCTCCAAGCAGACTGCCGCTCAATCCGCGCCGTCACCCTCGGGCGCGCTCGCCGGCTGGCGCCGGCCCATGATGATTTCGCGCTTGCCGACATGGTTGGGTGTGCCGACCAGGCCTTCCTTTTCCATACGCTCGACCAGGGACGCAGCGCGGTTGTAGCCGATGCCGAGGCGCCGCTGGATGTAGGACGTCGAGCATTTCTTGTCGCGCACCACCACCTTCACCGCCTCGTCGTAGATCGCGTCGCTGTCTTCGGCTGCAACGGATCCCTTGTCGAAGACCGTGCCCTGATCGTCTTCGATTTCTTCCTCGTCCTCATCGGCCGTCACGGTTTCCAGATATTCAGGGCGCCCTTGCGCCTTGAGATGCGCGACGACATGCTCGACCTCCGCGTCGGAAACAAACGGCCCATGCACGCGGGAAATGCGCCCGCCGCCCATCATGTGCAGCATGTCGCCCTGGCCAAGCAATTGTTCGGCGCCTTGCTCGCCCAGGATTGTGCGGCTGTCGATCTTCGATGTCACCTGGAAGGAAATCCGGGTTGGAAAGTTGGCCTTGATCGTGCCCGTGATGACATCGACCGAGGGGCGCTGCGTTGCCATGATCAGGTGAATGCCGGCAGCGCGCGCCATCTGCGCCAGTCGCTGGATCGCGCCTTCGATCTCCTTGCCGGCGACCATCATCAGGTCGGCCATCTCGTCGACGATGACGACAATGTAGGGCATCGGCGCAAGGTCGATTTCCTGCTGTTCGAAAAGCGGTTCGCCGGTGCCCTTTTCGAAGCCGGTCTGCACGGTCATGACGACCGTCTCGCCCTTGTCGCGGGCAGCGGCGGCACGCTCGTTGTAGCCGTCGATGTTGCGCACACCGAGCCGCGCCATCTTGCGATACCGGTCCTCCATCTCGCGCACCGCCCATTTGAGCGCCGTCACGGCTTTCTTGGGATCCGTGACGACGGGCGTCAGCAGATGCGGGATGCCGTCATAGACGGAGAGTTCAAGCATCTTGGGATCGACCATGATCAGCCGGCATTCTTCCGGCTTCAGCCGGTAGAGCAATGACAGGATCATGGTGTTGATGGCAACCGACTTGCCGGAGCCGGTGGTTCCGGCCACCAGCAAATGCGGCATCTTCGCCAGCTCGGCGATGACCGGCTCGCCGCCGATCGTCTTGCCGAGACAAAGCGCCAGCTTGCAGCTGGTCTTGCGAAAGCCTTCCGATTCGATCAACTCCCGGAAATAGACGGTTTCGCGCGTTTCGTTCGGGAGCTCGATGCCGATGACGTTGCGGCCAGGCACGACGGCGACGCGCGCCGAAATCGCCGACATGGAGCGGGCGATATCGTCTGCAAGCCCGATGACGCGAGAAGATTTGACGCCCGGCGCCGGCTCGAACTCATAGAGCGTGACGACCGGGCCTGGGCGAACATGAATGATCTCGCCACGCACGCCGAAGTCCTCGAGCACGCTTTCCAGCAGATCGGCGTTCTGCTCGAGCCGCTCCTGCGACATGTAGAAGCCTTGTCCCTCCGGTGGCTGCTGCAACAGCTCTTCCGAGGGAAGCTCATAGGGATCGCCTGCGGTTGACAGCACGACCTTTCCAGCCCCAGGCAAGCGCGCGGAGCGGGCGCCAACGGCCCTGGCAGGGACGTTCACACTTGGCGCGGCCGACACGGAAACGGCATCGCTTTTGGCGGCTGGGATTGCGACAGCCTGGACCGGCGACGGCGCATTGCTCGCCGGCACGCCAGGTTGGGCGACGGTCCGGTTCGAATTGGCCGGCCAAACATCCGGCAACGGCTTCAAGACCTGGCCCGGAAGGCAGTCGATGACACGAAACAATGCGGTGGCATCGGTCCCTGTCGTCGGGCGAATGTCGATCGGCATAGTGGTCACTGGCGCCACGGCGACCGGTGCAGGCGACGCTGGACCGGTCTGCCGGGCCGGCGACGAAACGTCGACCAGATAGGGTGCCATGGCCTCGAAGAAGGCATGATCCGAAAGATATGGCCAGCGCAGCCTTTCGGAAGTGGTCGTTTTGGCGCCCGGAGCAACGGACGCACGCGCGGATGCCCGTGCCGTAGCGACCGACCTCGGCGGCACCGGCGCAACGGCTGGCACCTTCTCCCTGGCGCGCCCCGGGGCAACAAAAGCAGCAGCCGGCGGTGATGACCCTTGCGAGGCGTGGCCGGCCAGCGGCTGGGAAGCAGGGCTTTTCACCGAAGCCGGCAATGCCAGTAGCGAAGGCGCGGAAGACGCCCCGTTGATCATGGATTGAGCAACGGCTTGCTCTGCTGGGCGCGTCGCGGCGTGTTCGACAACACGCTCGTGCGGCGGACGATGCTTCCTGGCCTCATAGTCCGGCGTGCGTGTAAAACGCACGTTGGGTGCAAGGAAGAAATATTCCTGCCAGGCAGGGCTCTCGATATCGCCGATTTTCGAAGGCGTATCGTCCGAGCCACCCCGCGGCTCCATATAGGGCCGCTTGTTGCCGCCGAGATCGACCACCGGTGCGGAATAGCCGGCCCGGCGTGTGGTGGGCTGCCGGCCGTCCGGCTCCTTGCGAGCCGGACGATCAAGGTCGCCTGCCGCGGAAGAACTTCGCTGACCACCCCTGTCGCCGATGCTCTCCAAGCGCTTCCCCTCGGGGCCATCAGGCAATGCAGCCGTCGATAAATTGACCCGGGAAAAACGCTTGGCTTCCATTCTCAAGACTCACTTTGAAATGTCTGCCGAGCAATAGGGAGCGATTGGTTAACAGTTGCTTCCCGGATGGATCGCCGACCATCCTGGGCACCAAAATCTTCGTGGTGGTCTGCGAGCGACACGGCACGATCGTCGTCTCGCCGCATCCACGCTGGTGGCGCGATCTACTCGCCGTGCCGCAGCAGCTCGATGGGTCTTCGGACAATCTCTGTTCGAGAATCTGGTCATGATCCCACGATCACCCCATCGTGCCTGGAGCCAGACCGTTTCCGTGAAGCGATGAGGTGCGCTAGCCGGTCTTGCCGTGCCGGACAAGGTCCTGGGCAATGGACAGCTGCAGCGCTTCCGCCAACTCTCGCGCAGCGCGATTCTCGGCGTCGATCTGCGCCCGGTATGCGGCGAATTCCTGACGCGGCCTGTCGAAGGACGAGGTGATCGAACGTTTGCCGGATGCGATCACCACGCCGGTCTTCGCATCGGCCAGCGTATAGCTGCCAGTCAGCGTCACGGAACCAGCGGTCGGTTCGTCTTCATCCGTTCCGACCTGCACGAGTGCCGCGGACTCGACCGCTTCGGTCACGCCGAGATTGAGCGAATATGCCGGCGAGGCCGGCTCGCCGGCGCCTCGTCCAAACCCGAAAATCAGATTGTTGCGCACCTGTTGGCCGTAACGCGTATTGACCGGCTTGATGCCGATCAACGCCAGTTCGGCACTGGCACTGGCCTGCGAACCCGACAGTGGCGCGCTCGAATAGAGCGGCCGCACCGTGCAGGCCGAGACAAGCGCGAGCGAACCTATCAGGCCGGCAAGCGCTATGCGGCGCAGCAAATGGCTCAACTCTGTCTTTTCCCGATCAGGCAACGACATTGACGATCCTCTGCGGCACGATGATCACCTTGCGCGGAGCCTTCCCTTCGAGTGCTTTCTGCACGAAGTCGAGAGCCAATACCGCTTTTTCGACCGCACCTTGGTCCGCGTCGCGGGCAATTGTCAAATCCCCCCGCTTCTTGCCGTTGACCTGTACCGGATAGGTGACTTCGTTGTCGACGACCAGCGCCGGATCGAAGACCGGCCAAGGCCGTTCGGCAACGAGATCGGTGCCGCCAAGCGCTGCCCAGCACTCCTCGGCCAGATGCGGCATGACCGGCGCTATCAGATGCACGAGAATCTCCACCGCCTGCCGGCAGGCGCCTTTCAGCGCTGCATCGGCCTTGCCTTCGGCCACCTCGTTGAGCGGCGTGGTCAGCGCGTTGGCCAGTTCGTAGATGCGGGCGATAGCGCGGTTGAAGGCGAGCTTCTCGATATCCTCTCCGACCGCCTTCAGTATCTTGTGCGCGGCCTTGGAAACCACCGCGGCCTCACCGCTGCTGGCCGCCACGGGCTTGATGCCGGCCAGTGTTTCGGCCGCCGTCGACACCAGTCGCCAGATGCGCTGGATGAAGCGATGCGCACCGGCAGCGCCATCGTCGGTCCACTCGACATCGCGCTCGGGAGGAGAATCCGACAGCATGAACCAGCGCGCCGTATCGGCGCCGTAGCCATCGGTGATGTCTTCCGGGCTCACCGTGTTCTTCTTCGATTTCGACATCTTTTCCAGCGGACCGATGGTGACGGCCTCGCCGGTGGCGATGTCGATGGCGCTGCGCTTGCCGTCGACATCCTCCAACCGAACTTCGGTGGGCGCCAGCCAGCGGCCATTCGATGCCGAGCCGACGCGATAGGTTTCGTGCACCACCATGCCTTGCGTGAACAGGCCCTTGAACGGCTCGGCCAGATCGACCTGGCCGGCCTCGCGCATGGCGCGGGTGAAGAAGCGCGAATAGAGCAGATGCAGGATCGCGTGCTCGATCCCGCCAATATACTGGTCGACCGGCAGCCATTCGTTGGCCGCCCTGGGATCGGTCGGTTCATGCGCCCACGGCGCGGTGAAGCGGGCGAAGTACCACGACGAATCGACGAACGTGTCCATCGTGTCGGTTTCGCGCCGCGCATCCCTGCCGCATTGCGGACATTTCACATGGCGCCATGTCGGATGCCGGTCGAGCGGATTGCCCGGGCGATCGAAATCGACATCGTCGGGCAGCTTCACCGGCAGGTCCGCCTTCGGCACCGGCACCACGCCGCAAGCCTCGCAATGAATCATCGGGATCGGGCATCCCCAGTAGCGCTGGCGCGAAATGCCCCAGTCACGCAGGCGGAAATTCACCTTGCGCTCGGCCATCGGCCGGTTGCCGATCGTCTTCTGCTCCAGCAGTTTGGCGACCTCGTCGAAAGCCTGATCCGGCTTCATGCCGTCGAGAAAGCGCGAATTGATCATCACGCCGTCATCGACATAGGCTTCATCGATGATCTGGAACGTCGCCGGATTCTCGCCTTCCGGCATCACCACCGGAATCACCGGCAGGCCGTATTTGTTGGCGAAGTCGAGGTCGCGCTGGTCGCCGGACGGACAGCCGAAAATGGCGCCGGTGCCGTATTCCATCAGCACGAAATTGGCGACATAGACAGGCAGCATCCAGTTGTCGTCAAACGGATGGACGACGCGGATGCCGGTGTCGAAACCCTTCTTCTCAGCTGTCTCCAGCGCCGCCACCGAGGTGCCCATATGGCCGATATCCTCGATGAACTTCGCCAGCGCCGGATTGTGCGCAGCGGCCTTCCTGGCCAACGGATGATCGGCGGCGACAGCCATGAAGGAAGCGCCGAAGATGGTGTCGGGCCTTGTCGTATAGACTTCCAGCTCATGCTCGCCATCAGAGGCGTCGGCCAGAGGCCAGCGGATCAGCAGGCCTTCCGAGCGGCCGATCCAGTTCTGCTGCATCAGCTTCACTTTTTCCGGCCATTCGTCGAGGCCGTCGAGCGAATCCAGCAGATCCTGGGCGAAGTCGGTGATCTTGAAGAACCACTGCGTCAGTTCGCGCTGTTCGACCAGCGCGCCCGAGCGCCAGCCGCGTCCATCGATGACCTGCTCGTTGGCGAGCACGGTCATGTCCTCCGGATCCCAGTTGACCTTGGAGGATTTGCGCGTCACCAGCCCCTTCTCGACAAAATCGAGGAACAGCATCTGCTGGCGGTGGTAATAGTCGACGTCACAGGTGGCGAATTCGCGCGCCCAGTCCAGCGACAGGCCCATGACCTTGAGCTGCTCGCGCATGGTGGCGATGTTCTGGTAGGTCCACTCCTTGGGATGGACCTTGTTCTGCATCGCCGCGTTTTCGGCCGGCATGCCGAAGGCGTCCCAGCCCATCGGATGCAGCACGTTGAAGCCCTTGGCCCGTTTGTAGCGCGCCACCACGTCGCCCATCGTGTAATTGCGGGTATGACCGATATGGATGCGCCCCGACGGATAGGGGAACATCTCCAGCACATAGTATTTCGGGCGCGGATCGTCATTGTGCGCTTCGAACAGCTTCTTGGCGTCCCAGGCCTTCTGCCATTTGGGCTCTGACGCGCGCGGATTGTATCGTTCGGTTGCCATGGGACGTTTTTCACTTAAAAGCAGGCGCGAACTGCGGGCGATGGCTCGGCAGTTCAGGGAATGTGGTCCGGGTGTTCACCATGGTTTGGCAAACCCGTCAACCATATGGGTATCGCGTCTGACAAAAACGCCGGTCAAAACAGCAGGATTTGCATATGGGTGACGCCGTTCAGCAATTTTTCGCGGTCAAGGCGAAGATCGCCGCCGCCGAGCGCGAGGCCGGCCGCGAAGCCGGCGTCGTGACGCTGGTCGCGGTCTCAAAGACCTTCGACGCTGCCGACATCGGCCCGGTCATCGAGGCCGGCCAGCGCGTCTTCGGCGAGAACCGCGTGCAGGAGGCGCAAGGCAAATGGCCTGATCTGAAGGACGCATTTCCCGACATCGAACTGCATCTGATCGGCCCGCTGCAATCCAACAAGGCCAAGGAGGCTGTGGCGCTGTTCGACGTCATCGAGACGATCGATCGCGAGAAGATCGCCGCCGAACTGGCCAAGGAGATCGCCAGGCAGGGCCGCGCACCGAAGCTCTACGTCCAGGTCAACACCGGCTCCGAGCCGCAGAAGGCAGGCATCGAGCCCCGCGACGCCGTGGCCTTTGTCGCCCGCTGCCGCGACGTGCATGGCCTCGCCATCGAGGGCCTGATGTGCATCCCGCCGGCCGATGAGAACCCCGGCCCGCACTTCGCGCTGTTGGAAAAGCTCGGCAAGGAAGCCGGCGTCGCCAAACTCTCGATGGGCATGTCTGGCGACTACGAGACGGCGATCGCCTTCGGCGCCACCAGCGTCCGCGTCGGTTCGGCGATCTTCGGCAGCCGATAGTTCCGATGCACAGACCGGTCTCTAGTCGCTAAATTCCAACATATTCGATTGGCTGCAGGCCACCACACCTTCGTCATCCTAGGGCGGAGCGACGCGAAGCGGAGCGCAGACCCTAGGATCCATGCCGTGACGACAAGGAAAATGCAGCGGTGCAGAATTCTGTTCCGCTGCATTCTTCGGCAGATGTCGCGGGATGGATCCTCGGGTCTGCGCTGCGTCGCTGCGCTCCTTGCTCCGCCCGTGGATGACGACGAGAGAGATGTTTATCCCGAGGTTTGCGATCTGCCGCCGAAAGAGGCTTATAGATTCTCGCTGCCAATAGCTTCCAACCCATGTCGAGGGACTAGCAACACATCTGTTCGAGCGGAAACCCTGCCATGCTTCAACGGCATCTGGTATATGACTAGCGAAGCCATCTAGCGAGTAGTGCCCTTGAACTGGCATCTTAAGGACGCGAAGAACAATCTGTCGAAATTCGTACGGCAGGCGCGGGAACAAGGGCCACAAACCATCACGGTGCGCGGAAAGCCAACTGCTGTCGTACTCTCCCCCGAGAACTACGACCGACTGGTCGGCGCAACACCTTCGCTTGCGGAATATCTTCTCTCAGGTCCCGTGTGGGATGACGACTTCGTCGAGGAGGTCAATCGCCGCCCGAAGACGAAGATCCGAGTTATAGACTTATAATCCGCATACTCATGCGAACCTCGTTCGGTGAATGCAGCGGGCGCTTTCTGATGGCGGCATTAGATGCGGTGAGGGGTTATAGGCCAACTCGGCGGGCTCGTTGAGCCAGCAATTGGAAACGAAACGTACCGTTCCTATTTGCTTTGCGTCATCACAAACTCTCTGGAGCCGCCACCATGCGTTACAATCAGCTTGGAAATACGGGGATGTTCGTCTCCGAAATCTGCCTCGGCACCATGACCTTCGGTGCTGCCGGTGAAAATGCCCAATGGGGCCTGATCGCCAGTCTCGACCAGAGGGGCGTCAACGAGATCGTTGCCCATTCGCTCGCCGCCGGCGTCAATTTCTTCGATACGGCCGACGTCTACTCCTTTGGCGAATCCGAACGGCTGCTCGGCCAGTCGCTCAGGGATCTCGGCGTGAACAGGCAGAATGTGGTCATCGCCACCAAAGCCCACGGCGCCATGGGCGACGGTCCGAACCAGCGCGGCTCTTCACGCGGCCACATCATGGATTCGGTCGATGCCAGCCTGAAGCGGCTGCAACTCGACCATATCGATCTTTACCAGCTGCACGGCACCGACACCGTGACGCCGATCGACGAAACGCTGCGGGCGCTCGACGATCTCGTTGCCAGCGGCAAGGTTCGCTATGTCGGCGTCTCCAACTGGGCGGCATGGCGCATCGCCAAGGCGCTCGGCATCGCCGAGCGCAAGGGCTTTGCCCGTTTCGAGACCGTGCAGTCCTACTATTCGATCGCCGGCCGCGACCTCGAGCGCGAGATCGTGCCGCTGCTCAACGAGGAGAAGCTCGGCCTGATGGTGTGGTCGCCGATGGCCGGTGGCCTACTCTCCGGCAAGTACGGCCCCGGCGCGCCCGGCAATGGCGAAGGCCGCCGCGCGTCCTTCAACTTCCCGCCGGTCAATGAGGACCGTGCCTGGGCGACCGTTACCGTCATGCGCGAAATCGCCAAAAAGCATGATGTCAGCGTCGCCACGGTGGCGCTCGGCTATGTCCTGGCCAAGCCCTTCGTGATGAGCGTCATCATCGGCGCCAGCCGCATGGAGCAGCTGGAGCAGAACCTTGCCGCGACGGAAGTGAAGCTCGACAGCGACGATCTGTTTCGTCTCGACGAGGTCAGCGCCCTGCCGTCCGAATATCCCGGCTGGATGCTGGAGCGCCAGGCAGCGGGCCGCCGCCCGGCGCCGTTCACGCCGAAAGCATAAATACAGCCCACGCTGACATCCCGGGAGCCGTGGCTCCCGGGATGTCAGGTCAGCCGGACGCTCTCACCCAGAAAATCGAGAAAGGCACGCACCCGCGCCGGCAGATGCCGGCCCTGGCCGACATAGACGGCGTGGGTGGGCTCCTCGTCACCGGGATTGAATGCCTCCAGCAGCGACACCAGCCGACCGGCGGCGATATCGGCCGCCACATGCCAGTGGGCCAGCCGGGCGACGCCCGCGCCCGCCAGCGCCATCAGCCGCATCGCCTCGCCATCGCTGACCAGCGTGTTGCCGGTGATGGGAACCATGATGGCGCGGCCGTCCGCGTCGAGGAACGGCCAGCCATCGATATGCCTGACGAACCCGAAGCCCATGCGGTTGTGCCTGTCGAGATCCGCTGGCGTCAGCGGCGTGCCGTGCGCCTCCAGATAGGAAGGTGCTGCAACGACGACCACCGGGCTTTGCCCGAGCTTGCGCGCCACCAGCCGTGACTCACTCAGCGGCCCGGCACGGATGGCGACATCGGCCCGTTCCGCCATCAGGTCGATGACGCTGTCGGTCAGCACCAGATCGACTGAGATTTCGGGGTAGCGTTCGAGGAACCGAGGCAGAAGCGGGATCAGCCGGTGCACTCCGAAGGGCACGTAGCTGTTGACGCGCAAACGTCCGCGCGGTGAAGCACCCGCCGCTGCCTCCTGCTCGGCCGCCGCCATGTCGGCGAGGATGCGCAGGCCGCTGTCGTAGAAGGCTGTGCCTTCCGGCGTCAGTTGCAGCTTTCGCGTCGAACGGCTGACCAGCCGCGCGCCAAGCCGGGCCTCCAGCCGCGCGATCAGCTTGCTCACCGCCGATGGCGTCATGCGCAAGGCGCGTGCGGCAGAGGAAAAACTGCCTTCCTCGACAACGCGCACGAACACTTCGATCTCACCGGAGCGATTGATGTCGGGTCTGGCCATTTGTGAATCTATTTCACAGAAAATGTGCCCAAGGCAAGTCTGGTTCACAATGCGTCGCAGCACGATCTCACGGGTCGGGGCGCGGGACGGCGCTCTTCCTCATCGAAGTGGAAATCGCCATGCCTCTTGCTCTTTACGCCCTTGCCGCCGGTGCCTTCGGCATCGGCGTCACCGAATTTGTCATCATGGGTCTGCTGCTCGATGTCAGCAAGGATCTCGGCGTTTCGATCACGGCCGCCGGCCAGCTCATTTCGGGCTATGCGCTCGGCGTCGTCATCGGCGCGCCCCTGCTGACCATCGCCACCGGCAACTGGCCACGCAAGACCGTGCTTCTGGCGCTGATGGCGATCTTCACGCTTGGCAATCTCGCCTGTGCACTGGCGCCCGACTACTGGACGCTGATGGGCGCCCGCATCATCACCGCCTTCGCCCATGGCACCTTCTTCGGCGTCGGCTCTGTCGTCGCCACCGGGCTGGTCGCGCCCAACAGACAAGCCTCGGCGATCGCGCTGATGTTCACTGGGCTCACCATCGCCAACATCCTCGGCGTACCCTTCGGCACCTGGCTCGGCCAGGCCTTCGGCTGGCGGGCGACCTTCTGGGCGGTGACACTGGTCGGTCTGGCGGCCTTCGCCGTCATCCTGGCTCTGGTGCCGCGCAGCCGAACAGCGCCCGAAAAGAGCGATCTGCGCGCCGATCTCGCCGTTTTGCGCCGCACGCCTGTCCTGCTCGGTCTTGCCACCACCGTGCTCGGCTATGCCGGTGTCTTCGCCGTCTTCACCTATATCGCGCCGCTGCTGACCGAGATCAGCGGCTTCAAGGAAGCGGCCGTGTCGCCGATCCTGCTCGTCTTCGGTGGCGGCCTCATTGCCGGCAACTTGCTTGGCGGCAAGGTCGCCGACCGCTGGCTGGTGCCGGCCGTGCTGGGCAGTCTCGTGGTGCTGGCCCTGGTGCTCGCCACCATGACCTTCGCCATCCACAGCCAGGTGATGGCCGTCATCTATGTCGGTCTGCTCGGGGCCGCCGCCTTCGCCACCGTGGCGCCGCTGCAAATGTGGGTGCTGGAAAAGGCACAAGGTGCCGGCCAGAGCCTCGCCTCGTCCTTCAACATCGCCGCCTTCAATCTCGGCAATGCGGCAGGTGCCTGGCTTGGTGGTGCGGTGATTGCCCATGGCCTTGGCCTGGGCTCACTCACCTGGGTCGCCGCCCTGCTGCCGCTCGCGGCACTCGGTGTGGCGGGGCTGGCGCTGCGTCTCGATCGCACCGCCACGCTCGGCGAGCCTGCCTCCATCCGGTCGTGACCGTCCTCTGCAAACCCGCTTTCCACACCCTTCATTCCACAGGAGCAAAAAGATGGACTACCGACGTCTCGGTGCATCGGGCCTGAAAGTGCCCGCACTCTCATTTGGCGCGGGAACCTTTGGCGGTTCCGGCCCGCTGTTCGGCGCCTGGGGCAACAGCGACGCCAGGGAAGCGCGGCGGCTGATCGACATCTGCCTGGAGGCCGGCGTCAATCTGTTCGATACTGCCGACGTCTATTCGAACGGCGCCTCGGAAGAGGTGCTTGGCGAAGCGATAAAAGGCCGCCGCGATGCCGTGCTGATCTCGACCAAGACCGCGCTGCCGATGGGCGATGGGCCGGCCGACTATGGCTCGTCTCGGTCGCGGCTGATCAGATCCGTGGATGATGCGCTGAGGCGCCTCGGCACCGATTACATCGACCTGTTGCAACTGCACGCTTTCGACGCCGGGACGCCGATCGAGGAGGTCTTGTCGACGCTGGACGAACTCGTGCGCGCCGGCAAGCTGCGCTATGTCGGCGTCTCCAATTTCTCCGGCTGGCAGGTGATGAAGTCGTTGGCGCAAGCCGACAGCCAAGGCTATCCACGCTATGTCGCGCATCAGGTCTACTATTCGCTGGTCGGGCGCGACTATGAATGGGAGCTGATGCCGCTCGGCCTCGACCAGGGCGTCGGCGCGCTGGTGTGGAGCCCGCTTGGCTGGGGCCGCCTGACCGGCAAGATCCGCCGTGGCCAGTCCTTGCCGGAAAAGAGCCGGCTGCACGACACGGCAAGCTTCGGACCGCCGGTCGAGGACGAGCATCTCTATCGGGTGATGGATGCGCTCGATGCGGTGGCGCTGGAAACCGGCAAGACCGTGCCGCAGATCGCCATCAACTGGCTGCTGCAGCGTCCGACTGTTTCCTCCGTCATCATCGGCGCCCGCAACGAAGAACAGCTGCGCCAGAACCTCGGCGCCGTCGGCTGGAATTTGACGCCGGAGCAGATCAGGAAACTCGACGCGGCAAGCGAAGTCACCGCGCCCTACCCGTACTTCCCGTATCGGCGGCAGGAAGGCTTTGCCCGGCTCAATCCGCCGGTGGTGTGAGCACTGGCGTTGAAGCTGCCAATCTCCCCCCTGTTTGGACCGGAGACATCGCGAACAGGTGTGCGAGGACATCGCGAACAGTTTTGTCACTTATCGTCTGCAGAGGTTGAGGTCGACTGTTTCT
>NZ_JAMYVQ010000018.1:0-138953 GCF_040324155.1 Mesorhizobium sp. M0011
TCCCAAATGGCATCGCGAACCTCCCGGCGCAAAGCACGCCAAACTGTTCGCGATGTCCTCGCACACCTGTTCGCGATGTCTCCGGTCCAAACAGGGGGGAGATTGGATGTCATCCCCGCTTTCGCCAATCTTCAATGCCGAAAAGGGCGCCGCCGGCGGAAACTGCCAATCTCCCCCCTTGCGGGGGAGATGTCCGGCAGGACAGAGGGGGTGCTGTCCCGCCGGCCAAAACAGCTACCCCACAAACCCGACCTTCTTGTGCGTGCCATCGCAGAACGGCTTGTTGGCGGAATGGCCGCAGCGGCAGAGGAAGGCGCGTTGTGTGCGGTCGACCGTGTGGCCGGTTCCGGTGACGATCTCGAGATTGCCCTCTAGCTTGAGCGGGCCGTTGGCGGTCGGCGTCACTCTCAGCGGGCCATTCCTCGCCTCCAGCGCCAGCGTGTCCTTCAGCGGCGGCTCGCCGGTGGCGGCAAAACCGGATTTGTTGTGGCTGCCGTCGCAGAACGGCTTGTTTTCCGAGGCGCCGCAGCGGCAGAGCGTGGCACGATAAGAAGTCTCGCCGTCGAGCACGATCTCGGCGTGTACCGCCAGCGGGCCGTTTTCGCGCAGCCGCACGGTGTTGACCACCGGCGGCTGCTCCTGCGGCCCGCCATCCTTCCTGATGTAGGTGATGGCGCCCGAGGGGCAGCTTTCGGCGATGGCAACGATCTTCTCGACGCTGGCCGCCTCGGGATGGATCCATTGGCCCGGCGCGTTGGGCACGAAGACGTGCGGATCGCCGAGCACGCAGTTGCGCGAATGGATGCAGCGCTTGCCGGAAAACCCGACGTCGATCTTGTCGCTTTCGACCATGCCGGCCATAGCTGAGCTCCTTTTGCCTGAAGCGCGTCGCGTCTGAACAGGTCGAGGCGTCGCGCGCTGGGTATTTGCACAGGCTATGGCTTCCGGTCCGAAGACCGTCAAGCTGGCAAACCGGTCAGGGGACCAGTTCGATCTCTTCGGTCTCGCCGCCGTTGCAGGTGTAGCAGCAATCCTCGCATTTTTCCGTATTGCCTGGACCGACGCCCCAATAGGTGCCCTCGTCGCCATCGACCCAGGCGCCGTAGCAGATCGATTCGCCCGCGTTGCAGGATATCGGCAGCTGCTTGGTCTCGCCGTCGTCGAGGACATAGTCCTTGTCCTCGCCCGGCCAGACATAGTCGCGATCCTGGCTGTAGAGCTCGACGCGCATGGCATTGGGATGGCTGTTCTTGATGGCGAAGGTGACATCGTCGGCATGCGCCGCCGACGCAACCAGCATGACGAAGGACAGCGCGGCCAGCATGCGGCGCGCATAGGCATGAAACATGATAACCCCCGAATAAGCGGCCCACCCGGCCGCGGGGCGACCATTGCATGCAGCGCTGAATCGCGGAAGTGGACCGGACGGGCCGATCCCCGACTTAATTTGGGTCCAACGAAACTTCCGCGCTCTACGGCACCAGATCGATCGTCTCGGTCGAGTGTTCCACGCAGATGAAGCAGCAAGTGTCGCAGGGCTGGTCATTGTCCGGCCCGACGCCGGCCGAGAGGCTGTCATTGCCGTCAACCCAGGCGCCATAGCAGATATGTTCGCCCTGATTGCAGGACAGCGGCACGGATTTCTGCGACTCGGGTTCGATCAGGAACACCTTGTCGTTGCCCGGCCAGACCGTCTCACGGTCGCGGCTGAACAGCTCGACCGCGACAGATTCCTTGCGCAGGTTCTTGACGAAAAAGGCCATGTCGGCGGCCTGCGCCGGGGCGGTGAAGACCAGCGCTGCCAGTGCAACCATACGAAACAGCGTCACGGCCTGGATCTCCCGAATCATCGCGGCAGAATCGCATGCCTGCCCGTAACTAGGAAGGCGCGGAACCCTGCGTTGCGATGTCATGCCCCAGCCGCACCGTTTCATGCACCAGAAGGTCGAGATCCTCGCGCCGTGTGCGATGGTTGGTGATCGCCACGCGCAACCAGTGCTCGCCATGCACCGTGGTGTCCGAAAGGGCCGCAATGCCCTGTTCCTGCAGCCGCAGCATGATCTCCGTGTTGAGCGCCTTCAGAGCCTCGCCTGTCAGACCGGGCTGATAGCGGAAGCAGACGATGTTGACGGTCGGCGATGCCGCCAGCTGCAACCGCGGCGCGGCCTCGATCAAGCCGGCAAGATAAACGGCCTGGGCAATGTTCTGGTCGATCAGGCGGCCGAATTTTTCGACGCCATGCTGCTTCAGCGCCATCCACACCTTCAGCGCGCGAAAACCGCGCGACGTCTGCAGGCCGTAGTCGTGCAACCATTCGCCGGAAGCGAGGCCGCGCGGCGTCGATTCCAGATATTCCGGCGTCACAGCGAAGGCCCCGCGATGCGCGGCGGCATCCCTGACCAGGGCGCAGCCGACTTCGAACGGCGCGTGCAGCCATTTGTGGGGATCGAGCGCGACCGAATCCGCCCGTTCGATGCCGGCGACGCGATGGGCATTTTCAGGCGCAATCGCGATCAGCGCGCCGATGCAGCCGTCGACATGGAACCAGAGGTCTTCCTCATGTGCCAGCTTCGCAAGCGCCTGCAAATCGTCGATCGCCCCGGTGTTGACCGTGCCGGCCGTACCGATGACGCAGGCCGGCTTGAACCCTGCGGCGCGGTCCTCGGTGATCGCCGCACGCAAGGCATTGATATCGATGCGCAGCCCGGCATCGGTCGGGATGCGGCGCAGTGCCCGGTTGCCGAGGCCGAGTGCCTCCATCGCCTTGCGGTGGCACGAGTGGATCTGCTCCGAGCCGTAGAAGCGCAGCGGCTTTTCGATGGCGGCGACACCGTGCTCGCGCACGTCGATGCCGGCCTTGACGTTGCGCGCCACGGTCAGCCCTATGATGTTGGCCATCGAGCCGCCGCTGACCAGCGTGCCGCCGGCAGAAGCTGGAAAGCCCAGCATCTCCTTGCACCAGTTCACCACCTGGCTGTCCATCAGCCCGGCGGCGTGGTTGCCGCCGCCGAGGTTCGAGCCCTGGATAGCCGCCAGGAAATCGCCGAGCGCGCCGGTGAAGTTGCTCGACCCCATATACCAGGACCAGAAGCGCGGATGGATATTGCCCATCGGATAGGACATCACCGTGCGGGACACCTCGGCATAGACAGCATCCAGCGGCGCCGGGGAGCGCGGCAGCGGCGCCGAGAAGGCCTTTCTCACATCGGCCGGCATCTCCCGCCAGACCGGGCGGTCGCGC
The DNA here is from genome assembly GCF_040324155.1 of Mesorhizobium sp. M0011. Classification (NCBI taxonomy): domain Bacteria; kingdom Pseudomonadati; phylum Pseudomonadota; class Alphaproteobacteria; order Hyphomicrobiales; family Phyllobacteriaceae; genus Mesorhizobium; species Mesorhizobium sp. M0011. Next base: position 3,242 of record NZ_JAMYVQ010000018.1, read on the forward strand.
ACATCGCGGAGATAATCGACCGCATCGTCGATGACCCGGTGCGACAGGGCCTGCACATCGGCCCAGTCCAGGGGATCGAGCGTTTCCTCGGCCACCAGGCCGGGGTTTTCTTGCATGGCGTCCATGACGGATCTCCGTCAAGCCGCGGGAAACTGACAGCCGGGCGTCGAGCGCGACAGGGCAGTCTCGTCGGCATCCATCTCGGCCTCGATGCCGTCGAACAGCGGTGTCGACATGTAGCGCTCGCCGGTGTCGGGCAGCATGCACAGGATCACCGCGCCGGCCGGCGCCTTCTCCGCGACCTGCCGCGCCACGGCGAAGGTGGCGCCGCCGGAAATGCCGGTGAAGATGCCCTCTTTCCGCGCCAATTCTCTGGCCCATTTGATGCCCTCGGGCCCGGCGATCGGCATCACCTCGTCATAGAGGCTGGTGTCGATCGCCTCCTGCAGCACGTTGGGGATGAAATCCGGCGTCCAGCCCTGGATCGGGTGCGGCTCGAAGGCTGGATGGCTGGCGGCCGGGGCACCATCGGTGCCGCGCTGCTGCACCTTGCCGCTGCCGATGAGCTGCGCGTTGGCCGGCTCGGAGAGCACGATGCGGGTTTCCGGACGCTCGCGGCGCAGCACGCGCGCCACGCCGACCACCGTGCCGCCGGTGCCATAGCCGGTGACGAAGCAATCGAGCCGCGAGCCGGCGAAATCATTGACGATCTCGCGCGCCGTCGTTGCCTCGTGGATGGCGGCGTTGGCCGCTGTTTCAAACTGGCGGGCAAGGAACCAGCCATTGGCCTCGGCCAGTTCCACCGCCTTCTTGTACATGCCGAAACCTTTTTCGGCGCGCGGCGTCAGCACCACCTTGGCGCCCAGCATGCGCATCAGCTTGCGGCGCTCGACCGAAAAACTGTCGGCCATGGTGACGACCAGCGGATAGTCCTTTTGCGCGCAGACCATGGCGAGGCCGATGCCGGTGTTGCCGCTGGTCGCCTCGACCACCGTCTGGCCCGGCTTCAGCGCACCGCTGCGCTCGCCCTCCTCGATGATGTTGAGCGCCAGCCGGTCCTTCACCGAGGCGCCGGGATTGAAATACTCGGCTTTGACGTAGATCGTCGCGTGGGACGGTCCGAGATTGTTGATGCGAACCACCGGCGTGTCGCCGACGGTGTCGAGAATGCTGTCGAACAGGCGGCCGCGCCCGGCCGTGGTTCTGATCTTCTGCTGCTGCAACATCTTGGTCTCCCTGATTGTCATCGTGTTTTGTCTTCACGGGCCGGTTACAAGCCAGCGGGTTGGGCGGCGAGGTTTGGTGACCTTGCCGCGCTAGGACTGACATGCCGCACAGCGGCAATGGCTGTATCGGGCGCTGAAATCCGCTGCCGGATGCGCCGTGTCGTGTTTGGTGATACAGGAGAGGCCGACAGGCCAGCGTGGGAGCAGGCGTGGAAACGCACGTGGAATCCAACCGATCGAGGCTGGACGTCGAGATGCCGGTCCTTTCCGTGCGCCTGCTCGGGCCGCTGATGATCTCCCACGACGGCGCTCCGGTTACCCTGCCTGCGTCACGCAAGCTGCGCGCGCTGCTCGCCTATCTGGCGCTGGCGCCGCATCCGGTCGGCCGCAGTCGCCTGTGCGAGTTGTTGTGGGATGTGCCGAACGACCCAAGGGGCGAACTGCGCTGGTGCCTGAGCAAGCTGCGGAGCGCGCTCAACGCGCTGGGCCGACACCGGGTCGCGACACAGGGCGACACGGTCGCACTCGATCTGAGCGATTGCCCGGTCGATGCGCTGGAGGTGAGCCAGGCCGCCACGCAAGGGCTCGGCACCCTTGATGTCGAGCGCTTGCGGGCGCTGGCCAGACTATTTGCCGGCGATTTCCTCGACGGGCTGGAGCTCGAGCGCAGCCCGCATTTCAACAGCTGGCTGACCGCGCAGCGCCGCCGCTTCCACTCGTGCCACGTCGCCGTGCTGGAGCAACTCGTCGGCAGCCTGGCGGCAGACAGCGACGAGGCGATCGCCCATCTCGACACATGGGTGGAACTGGCGCCGTTCGACCGGCGTGCACATGCGGCACTGTTGTCAGGTCTGACCGGACGCGGCGAGATCGGCGCGGCTGAAGAGCATCTGGCGGCGGCAGAACAGTTGTTCAAATCGGAAGAACTGGATTTCGCACCGCTTCGCGCGGCCTGGCGGGCGATCCGTGACCGACAGTCGGGCATCTCGCTTCGGACGGCCTGCCTGTCCACACTATCGCCATTGGTGGCCACGCCGACCGCACCCGGCCCGGTCGAGCCCAGCCATGCTTCGCTGGCGGTGATGCCGTTTGTCGAGGAGGTCGGCGGCGCACGCGGCGGATTGGCCGACGGTTTCACCCACGACATCATCACCCGCCTGGCCAAGCTCAGGGACTTCTTCGTCATCGCGCGCGGATCGGTGTTTGCGCTGGCAGAGCAGAACATCGCGCCCGAGGATGCCGGCCGCCGGCTGAATGTCGACTATGTCGCCACCGGCACCGTGCGCAGCCCGTCCGGCCGCCTCATCGTCAGCGTCGAACTGATCGAGGTGCGCAGCGCCAGGATCGTCTGGGCCGAGACCTTCGAGCGCAGGCCCGATGACATCTTTTCCGTGCTCGACGACATCGGCAACAGCATCGTCTCCTCGATCTCGGCCGAGATCGAAACAGTCGAGCGCAACCGCGCCATGCTGAAGGCGCCCAGCTCGCTCAACGCCTGGGAGGCCTACCATCGCGGACTCTGGCACATGTACCGCTTCACCCAGGCCGAAAACGAGCAGGCGCGGCATTTCTTTGCCCAGGCCTTGCAGCTCGACCCGACCTTTGCCCGCGCCTATGCCGGCCTGTCCTTCACCCACTGGCAGAACGCCTTCCAGCGCTGGGGCGACCGCGACCGCGAAAGCGCGCTGGCCTTCGAGAGCGCCGGACACAGCCTGCTGGTCGACGACCACAATCCGGCCGCGCATTGGGCAATGGGCCGGGCGCTGTGGCTGCGCGGCGAGCAGGACGGTTCGCTACTCGAACTGGAACGGGCTGTCGATCTCAGCCCCAACTTCGCGCTCGGCCACTACGCGCTGTCCTTCGTGCATTCGCAGTCGGGCGACCCGCGAGCGGCGATAGGCTCTTCCGATCATTCGCGCCATCTCAGCCCGTTCGACCCGCTGCTGTTCGGCATGCTGGGCGCACGCGCCATGGCGCATGTCCGGCTCGGCCAGTTCGAGGAAGCGGCCGAATGGGCGCTGAAGGCGGCGGCGCGGCCCAACGCCCACGCCATCATACTGGCGATCGCCGCACACTGCCTAGCGTTGGCCGGACGGCTCGACGAGGCGCGCGGCTTCGCCGCCGCCATTCGCAAGACAAGGCCGGACTATTGCGCCGACGATTTCATCGGCACCTTCCGCTTCGAGCCGGACGCCGTGACGCTGTTCCGGCAGGGCGCCAGGCTTATCGGGCTGAACTGAAGCCTGGCATGGCATCGCCATCTCTGGGATCGCCTGGGAATTTCGCCTCAATTCCGTCGGGTTAACGAAGTCGGAAGGAGTTGTTTAACCGTTCGCGGCTATGTCACCGCGTGGGGGACCGACAAAGTGAGTATGATGAGCAACAGCCCCGACAAGCGCAATGAATGGCGCGCCATCTTTTACGTGCAAGCTCGCGTCGCCATCCTATTTGTCCCGGTGGTTGCCAGCCTGCTGATCATAGCGGCGCTTGCCGGAAACGAACGCAAGTCCGTTCCCAGCATGATCGACCCGACCGTCACCGGCTCCGTGCGGTAAACCAGCGGTCATCGGTTCTTCGAGACACTCTCGGAGGCGTGCGCTATCGGCGGTTTTCATTTGGCGCTAAAATCATCCGATGGCACTGAATGAGTGGGCCCGAACGATCAAGCGGGATGTGCATGCGCTCTACCTCGCCGCTCGCGATCCCCGAACGCCCTGGTACGCCAAGGCGCTTGCCGTGTGTGTTGCAAGCTATGCCTTGTCGCCAATCGACCTGATTCCCGATTTCATTCCGGTGATCGGCTATCTCGACGACGTGATCCTTGTCCCTTTGGGCGTCCTTGCCGTGGTCAGGATGATACCGCCCGAGGTGATGGCGGAACACAGGGAGGCCGCTGCCCTTGCCGCTGACAGGCCCGTGAGCCGTAGCGCGGCGGTGATCATTGTTTGTATCTGGGCGGCCTCGATCGTGCTGGCCGGCTGGCTGGAATATCTATATTTCGCCGACTGACTGCCAAGCCGTTCAGCAGGGAGGCTGCCGCCAAGAAAGCCCGGATGGATCGCGCCTCGGGATTCCTTCGCCATCTGGCGTCGCTCAAACAAAGCGCGGGATCGGACCGTTCTGCGGGGTCACATCGTCGCCAAGCTCGATAAAAACCTCGTCGACATAGCACCATGCCCAGCCTTCGGGCGGATCGTAGCCCTCGATGATCGGATGCTTGGTGGCGTGGAAATGCTTGGTGGCGTGGCGGTTGGGCGAGTCGTCGCAGCAGCCGACATGGCCGCAGGTGCGGCAGAGCCGCAGATGCACCCATTGCGACCCACTCTGCAGGCATTCCTCGCAGCCGAGGGCGCTCGGCGTCACCTTCCTGATGTCGCGCGTATGTCTGCATTCATCCATGATGCTCTCCTGCCATTCGAGGTGTATCGGCGTTGCCGCGCGCGAGATATGCATGCAATGCCGCGACCACCTGGGCGCCCTCGCCGACAGCCGCCGCGACACGTTTGACCGAGCCGGCGCGGACGTCGCCTATGGCGAACACGCCGCTGCGGCTGGTCTCCATCTGCGCCGATCCTATGTCCGAGCCGGTGCGCACGAAACCTCTGGCGTCCAGCGCCACATCGCAGTTCGCCAGCCAATCGGTATTCGGATCGGCGCCGATAAAGAGGAAGAGATGGCGGATCGAGCGCGTGGTTTCCGCGCCGCTGGCGCGGTTGCGCCAGCGCACTGTTGCAAGATTGCCCTCTTCGCCCTCCAGAGCCTCGATTTCGGTCCCGGTCAGCACCTCGATGTTCGGCTGCGCCCGGATGCGCTCGACCAGATAGCGCGACATGCTGGCATCGAGGCTGCCGCCGCGCGCCAGCAGCGCCACTTTCCGCGCATGACTGGCCAGATAGACGGCCGCCTGTCCGGCCGAATTGCCGGCGCCGACCAGCGCCACTTCCTGGCCCGCGCAAAGCCGGCCTTCGATGGGCGACGCCCAATAATGCACGGACGTTCCCTCGAACCGCGCCAGATTGGCGATGTCGATGCGGCGATAGCGCGCGCCGCTGGCGATCACCACGCTGCGCGCGCGCACGGTCTCGCCGTCGCCGACATCGAGCAGATAGCGGGCGCCTGACGCGTCGGCGGCAGCGCTCAAAAGCTTCGCCTCGTCCGGGATCACCATTTCGACGCCGAATTTCTGCGCCTGGTTGTAGGCGCGCGCCATCAGCGCCATGCCCGAAATGCCCGTGGGGAAACCGAGATAATTCTCGATGCGCGAGGAGGCGCCGGCCTGTCCGCCGAAGGCACGGCAATCGAGCACGATCGTCGACAGGCCTTCGGATGCCGCATAGACCGCCGCCGCCAGCCCTGCCGGGCCGGCGCCGACGATGGCCACGTCATACACCGTATCGGCATCGATCGGCCGCAGCAGGCCGATGCAGCGGGCGAGGTCCTTTTCACCCGGGTTCATCAGCAGCCTGCCGTTTGGACAGAGCACGATCGGCAGGTGGTGCGGATCGACCTCGAAGCGTTCTACCAGGGTTTTGGCGCAGGGATCGCTGTCTGAATCGAGCACGCGGTGCGGTTGGCCGCTGCGGGCGAGGAAACCCTGCAGCCGCAACACGTCGGCATTGTCCTGGGGTCCGATGATGATCGGCCCGCTGGTGGCGCTCTCCAAAAGCCCGACGCGGCGCAGGATCAGCGCCCGCATGATACGCTCGCCGAGATTGGCCTCCTGCACCATGAGGTCGCGCAGCCGCTGCGAGGCGATGACGAATGCCTCCACCGGTTCGGCGGCCTGCGCATTGACCAGCGAAGGACGGGCCGAAAGCTGCGCCAGCTCGCCGACAAAACTGCCTGGGCCATGCGTGACGATCGTCTCGTGCCGGCCGAGCCCCCCGTCCTGGGTGATATCCACGCTGCCCGACAGCACGACGATCAGACCGGGCGCCACATCGCCTGCCGTGACGATGTTCTCGCCGGCCGCATAGGCGCTGGCCTCGCCGAACCGGCGCATGCGGTCGATGTCCACCTCGGCCAGCGTGGGGAACGCCTGGTCGCGGCGGGCACCGAAGATCTGGGTGGTGGATTGAGCCATGATTGAGCGTAGCGAAGCGGGCGCGGAGTTTGAAGCGGTTTGTGAGGGGACTGGCCGGGAGGGGAGGTTCTCTTTGGATCTGTAAATCAGATCGAGCGGCTTTCTAAGGGAATTTGAAATTCTGATCGCAATTCCGTGTTTTCGTGTGCGGCTACTCGAAACGCTCGTCCCAATCGCGATACTGTTGCCGTTCATGTCTCTGATATTCGGCGGCCTGTTCCTCCAGGCGGGCTTTTGTTTCGCTGATTTCTTTAAGAGGAATGTCTCTATGCCTCCCTTGAAGTTGATCGAGCAGGGCGGCGCGAGACCTGACAAGCACAGCGCGTGACCCCGACCAACTCGTTGGCTCTATTCGATCTACAAAAATACGAAATATTCCTAACCGATCTTCTGCACAATCGATCAATGACAAAGCCAGTGGACTCCAACCCTTTGTGCTTTCATCCCGATCTTGATCAAAAATGGTGCAATGCTGGGCAATAAAAGGAACGCGGGTAGCGAAATCCGCTGAGCACCAAAGAACCACGACTTCTGGTGGCGCAGAATTTATCGGCCGCTGATGATAATCCCAAGCAGTCGCGCTGATAATGGCGCCGGCGGTTCGATATCCACCATCGCTGTCTGGTTCAAATATCTCGTCTAGTAGCGCGTACGCATGATGTTCAAACATCGGATTTAGGAGACCGGGTAGACGATAATATTCATATCGGCTGAACTTGCTTCGAAGTTTACGCACTATCTCCAAGGCATCTGATTCAGCGTCAATCCCCTTGAAGGCAAAGCTGCAAACTGTTTCGAAATGATGGTCGTCTCGTATGTCTTGGTCCCAATCGAGGCTGCAAAGGAATCGCCTGCAAGTGTTGCGAAGCTCCCGCCTGTAGTCCTCAGATTTGTCGTCGGCGAGATGAATGACCATTGCTAGAATATGAGCTGCATGCTTTTGACCGTCGTTGGCTGCAGAAATCGCATGAATTAGGCGACGAATCTGCTCCGCGGATAGTGACTCTGTGACCATCCCTCCTCCCAAACTGTCGAAGCGAAAGGTAGGGGTTAGTCCTAAATCGGCGGACAAGATCAGCCTTTTGACGGCGTCTTCATTCAGCTCGACACTCGTCGTAGTGCTGGAAAATATGGACCCCATAGTACGTCACTCACGGCCATATCCATAAATCTGGAAATTGCGGAGGAGTGCATTTTTCCGGCGCCATGTAAAAAGGCGCGTATGAATCCAAAACTCAGATCACTACCCGAGCGGCAAATCGCTTGTTTGACTTCCTCCAAGTAGGAAATGGGGTCATCAATTGTCTCTCCCGCACCGACACCAAAGCTCCAACCTTCCCCTCGGAAATTGATAGTCAGGTCTGAGACTAGTTGTGAAATTGCGTCTCGGTCTGTCCCTGCCCGTCGTCCGAGCTGGCGCATGGTTTCCGACCAAAGCCGATGACGCCCTGAGGGGGTCAAGTCACTACCCAGCACTAGATCGTCCGCCGGAAACTGGCCCCGCGTCAGTACTTTCGCTCGTATTTCCGTCACAAGGTCGATTGGTGCTAACGCAGCTTCAAGGGCAAGCAAGCGTTCAGACGCCTTTCCACCCGCCTCCCTACGAATGGTCGCTTTCACGGCACGCCAGCCCTCAGGCCAACCGTCAATCGAAAAGAAACCATTGGCCGCGACTTCAAGCTTTTCTAACATTCCGGTGCGCGACCAAAGCCCCGGAAATTTGTCGGCGAATATCGATCTTACCCTTGCACCAACACTGGTCCTCGCAGTTCCAAATTCCGTAGCTATCTCAATAAAACACGAGAACCACTTTTGTACGTCATCCTGAGTTCTTGGATGCCAGCCGTAGCTCCTAGAGCGAGCGCCGAAATCGAAGGTTTGCGAGGGCATGAAGTTTGAGGTCTTGAGGGCTGCGCCGAGAAACGTCAGCCCAAATTCACACTGACTGGCCTCTTCTGACGAGAGGCAGCGCCGAACTAACGCTGCCCGCGCCGGATGAGGAGTTTCCGTTCCTGAAAACTGAACGAAAAACAGCGATTTAACCGCTTCATTGGCGGAGTTCTGATTGTAGCCAGCCCCTTCCGCCTTCGCGAAAAGCATCAGTGTAGTAACACATTTTCCGAAGAGATCGGGGTCGTAGGCGGCCGACTTCAGTACTCGAACAAATTTTGAGCGAACGCCATTTCTAGTTGAAAGAAAATCTGGATTTCCTGTAGATCGCGCAATTGCGGCTACTGCTGCGCTCGGATCGACAGCAGCTATGTTGCCGAACATATCTTGGCCCAACTCGTTCAGTGTGTCAGGCTTTCCAAGCAAGCCATCGGGACCTAACCACTCGGACGCTATCGTTCTTGCGACCTTTTCGTCGTGCAGATATCCCAGTCTCCTAGAGAAGGATCGGGCTATTCTTTTGCTCGTCTCATCGACAAAAGTTCTTTGGAGCGTTTGAATGGGGAAGTTCTGAAATGCCCTTTGCGCGAGGCGATTGGCAATCGCATGCGGAAGCACGGCCCGCCAGCGGCTTCGCTGCTGAACTAACCCGCGCCTTTTCAGTTCCTCAACATGAGCATAGAGCCGGTTGAAGGACATTCCAGCGAGGGCTGCCAGCATAGGTAATTCCGCATCGTCTCCCCCGTCCAGTTCGCCTTCAAACGAATAGAGCATCGAGCAGACCTCTGCGGCCCTTAGCAATTCATTGTCTTCGGCCTTCGCTTGTTGGAAAAGGCGGATAAAAAGTTGCTCGTCTTCAAGCTTCGACAGTTGACCGCCGACGGACGACGTTTCAGCGAGAGCGAAGGCGACACGAACATTCCCCCCTGAGAAGTCCGAGAGCGTTTCAATGTCTTGGCGTGTCAGGCTCGGATACCTATCGCTGACAAGCCGCCTTATCAACTCATCAGAGCACGGCTCTAGCCGATAGGAACTCGTGCCCTCGGGGATATGTTCTCGAATGTCGTATTCAACGGTTAAGAGCGAGAGCTTGCTGTTTGGCTGCTGTACCTTCTCGGTAAGGCGTTGATGAAGATCGAAGCCGCAATTGTCGACTACTAGCAGGCCACGGTCCTCTCTGGCCTGCAGCGCTTCGACTAGGTGTATTGGGGCAGGGTGCGGATCGTCGGAAAGATCCGTATACAGGACCTCGTTGCGGTTGAGGGGCGGGCTTGACGTAGTCAGTCGCTCGTCGAAAAGAGCTTGCACAAGGCGGGTCTTGCCTACACCGGATAATCCGGTGATACGAACTGAAGCCCTCTCCTTGTCGAGGTCGCGCCGAATGCGATCGATTGCTGCGGCAACCGTGATACCATCGCTTGCATCCGGTCCGAGCACCTTGGCTTTTTCATCGAGTACATACGTTGCGTTCACATCGGTTTCACGGTGAGCCCAAGCGCTAAAGGATTGCCATCCCTGCGCGCTGCGCCCGCTGAGTTCACGCACCCACGCAACAAGTGAAGGGTATTTTTCAATCCATGTGGCGATTCGTCTGCGGTCATAAAACTCGACTGTCACTTTGCCCGCCAATCCAGCTTCCGACAGGCATTTATTCATGGCCACCAATCTGCGCTTGTGTGCGCTATCCGCGACTGACGATTTAGAGGAAACTATTACGTAGGCCCCTTTGCTTACTGCGAGTTCCGAAATACATGGCCGAATTGCCCCCTTTGGCATCATTTCCTTAACGATATCCGCACTCGCGAAATTATCAGCCTTAACCTGAAAACCTGTCTGAGATGCGGGTATGTTCCCGGAGATTTTCTCTAGGGCTCCGAGTGCAACGCGTACGTCGATGCCACCGTCTTCAGCACGCTGGTCGCCGCCCCATGTTACAGCATTGGTTGAAAATCCCGCTGACCTCACGTCCGCCTGTGCAAGGCGAGCAATGAGCTCTCGAAGGTCGGAGTCTGAAAGGTTTTGGACATCATCTGCGCTTACGTTGAGGTAGCTGCTCATGCGTGCACTTTACTGACAAAAGCCAGCACAACATACCCGTGTAATAGATATTGGCTCATACGTGGGTGGTGGACAACCAGTCGGCGCGCCGAAGCGCCAGACGAAAAAAGCCCGGGCGAACCGGGCTTTTCTCTAAGTTTCTGAACCGTCGAATGGTTCGAAACGGGAATTTGGTGCCCAGAAGAGGACTCGCCACAATAAGGCAAATCCTGCTCTATCTATTTGAATACGCTTGATAAAGATCACCAGCTATTGACTCTAAGTAGCACATAATCTGCTACAGTCAAGGACGGCAAATGCCGGCTGGCAGGCAATGACTGAAAAGCTCTCGGCAGGCTCTCTTTGAGCGCTGTGCCCTCGCCGAGTGGTATACTAATTGAACAGCTGCAATAAAGGTCCGCCCCCTCGCGCAGAATTCCGGGCCGGGGGCGGTAAGCGTCGCCGTTTGGGACTACGGCTTGATCGAACGGCATGGCATCACCCACCTCGCGCCTTTTTGACTTCAGCAATCTTGTCTTGCAGGGCCGAAAGCTCGCGGCGCCAATCGGGATTGTCGGCATTATTCTCCAAAAATCGGGTTAAGTTTGCAGCACTCGCTTGGTATGAAGCCAGCGCCCCGTCAAGATCACCCTGCGCCAGCCTTAGGTCGCCGATTTTCGTTTGAGTGAAAGACAGAGCGCTCTTCCAACCTGGATCAGAATTGTTAGCCGCGAGTTGACGGCGTATGGCAAGACTAGCCTCATAGGATATCAGCGCGCCCACAAGATCGCCCTGCGCTTCCTTCAGGTTTGCGATCTTCTCATGGCTATAGCCTACATCGTTTTGCTGGCCTGGATTGTTCGGATACCGTTCCGCCAAAGCAGTTCTGACGGCGAGGCTCGCTTGGTACCAGGTCAGTGCTCCGGCAAAGTCGCCCTGGGCCATTCTTACATCGCCAACCCTATCTTGGCCGGCAGAAAGATCACCTAGCAGATTGGGATTCTTCGCATCATCTGCGGCCAGCCGAGTTGCGATCCTCACGGATGCCTGAAAGGCTGCGAGCGCCTCTGAAAGATTGCTCTGCGCTAGCAACACGTCGCCCATTCTTTCCTGAGCAATCGACAAATCCCGCTGCAGCCCGGCGTTGCCCAAATCCTGATCGGCCAGTCGATTGGCGATTTCCAAGCTGCCCCGATAAGCTGTAAGTGCTCCGGCAAGGTCGCCTTGCGCCAAATTCAGGTTGCCGAGCCTTTCTTTGCTGATCGACAGATCACGCTGCCGCTCTGCACTACCCGGAGTGAGCGCTGCAAGTTGAGCTGAGGTAGCGGCATTCGCCTGATAAGACGCAGCCGCCCCGGCAAGATCGCCCTGCAGCATCTTAGCATCGCCAATTTTCTGCTGGCTAGTCGAGACATCCCGCTGGGCATCGGGGAGGTTTGGCGACGCCACTAGGCGCAACATGGCAGCGTGCTGCATGCGTTGGTAAGCGCTGAGTGCCGCTTCTGGATGCCCCGTTGCTCTGTTTAGGTCACCAAGGTCAGCTAGGATCCAGGTGCGATCGCTCTGAGCCGAATCAGGGACATCTTCTGCCTCGATCTGCTTGTGCAGTGCTTCTGCTGACTCAAGCGATGCGATAGCGGCAGGATAGTCCAACTGCGACCTTGCTATGCCGGCGTCGCTTACATAGGAAGCGGCTTCGGACAGGCGCCGCGCTACGAGATTGCCGGCCAATGCATCACCAGCCGCTCGATCCACCGCGATGGCTTCTGCCAATGACTGCCTGGCTTCCGTGAATGCACCTAGGGAGAGGCTCTTCTCAGCGTTCTCCCGAAGTTTCGTCACCTCTGGGTCGAAGGATGAAAGGCGCTTCAATTGGTCACGTGTTGTGACAAATGAGCGGGCCACCTCAACTAATGACCCCGTCCTATGCTTTGACTCAAGGCCGGCTAAATTAGCCGAGATTAATGCACCGTACAGCGGTGCCAATGGCATTTTATTTGCAGCGGCTATTTTCTCTATCTCGTCACGGATGTTCGGCGTGACGTTAGCCATGGCCAGCAGCAGTCGTTCCCGCTCCGGAAGTTTTTCGTTTGAGCTCGATGCGAAGAACACTCGAGGAAGGCCACTCTCGACATAAGGCAGTTGGATTCCGTCGGAATCATCATAGACATCCTGCTGCACCAGCGTCAGAACTGAACGAATCTCTAGTCCCTCGGTCGGCAGATACTTCGCTAGAGATACAGCGAAGCGGGATTGCCCCTCGTCACCGCCGTCGGATGCGGTTTCGCCCGGCGCGGCCGAGAAGGCAAAAAGGATGTTGTCTGACCGCCCCACCCTGCCAAATCCCGGCTTGGCCATCGCCCCCACGCTTGAATCTAAAACCTCCGTGCCGAACGGATCGCCACGACAGGCGTCGAGCAGGATCAGGCCAATTTTGCCAACCGTCGCTACAGTCCCGCGGACCTCTTCCAAGGGCAGGCTCGACGCCTTCAGTGCGTCGAGGCTGGAATCATCGGCATCCACCGGTAGCAACCAGTTCTCGCCGGCGATTTCGACACCATGTCCAGTAAAAAACACGACTGCCACGTCGGCCCCAGCGGCGTCTGTGCGAAAATCTTCGAGGGCGCGCCGCATGCGGCGGAGATCGCGGTCTGGCTCAAGGGACACATCGAACTCCAGTTTCCGCAATACCGCACCGATACGATAAGCATCGTTCACAGGACTCTTCAAAGTTACTAGATTTTTATAGTGGCCTTCGCCAAAGACCAGTGCAACACGTCGCTCCGCCTGCGCAGCCATCGTGAGTCCGATAACCGTAATGGCAGCCATGATTAGGCTTTTCATGACACTTCTGCTGACACATTTTTCCATAGCTCCATCCCCCGTTTTGTTCACCAGAACGCTATACCTAATCACTGAGGCATTATCCGCAGCTGATCTCGATAGAGAAACTGGTTGACTTGAGCTTGCTCTGTGCCTCAATTCCGCTGGTCCTCATCGGGTTAGAAGGCCGATCGATCCACAGAAGGATATGATATGAACAGGCGGCATTTCTTAGGGACTCTGGCATCCACCACTCTCTTATTTTCTCGGGATCGAGCTAGCGCACAAACTGATACATTGGAGACAATTATTGGAGAAGTCGCAGCCGATCCTTCCATAGTCGAAAACTCGTGGCTTTACCGAGAACACAATGCGTCAAAGGGTGTTGGTCAAGGAACGCCTTCAATGCGCAAGTTGCCGCCATCCGCTATCGATCTTATTGTCGCCTTTGAAATCGCGAGCCCTACGGTATACGAAGCGAAGTATCGACGCCCTATCTGGCCAAAGGGGGAATCGGGCGTAACCATCGGGGTGGGATACGATCTTAGATTTGCCAATAAATCCACAATAGATCGAGATTGGCATGAGTTGCCTCAAGATTGGCGCGAGCTGCTTTATCCAGCTTGCGGGTTAGGAGGTGCCGCAGCTGCGAGCTTTCTAAAATCAGTCCGCGTTGTTGAGATACATTGGGAGGCGGCCAGAAAACAGTTTCTCGATTTTTTGCCGTACCCAACTAAGGAAACCGAGAACGTCTTTCCCAACTGCGACAAGCTTTCCGACGAATGTTTTGGTTCCCTGGTCTCTATAGTTTATAACCGGGGATCCCAGGTTTCGCGCAGTATTGACCGCCGAAGGGAAATGTACGAGATCAGGCAGCTAATGAAAAGTGGTGACCGATCGAGTTTTCGCCAAATTCCGTCGCTAATCCGCTCAATGAAGCGTATTTGGGAGGGTAATCCGGAAGCGCGGGGACTTATAAAGCGTAGAGAGGCGGAGGCTATATTATTTGAAAGGGGGCTTGGGGGTTGAGGTCCAAGAATTGCCGACGGTTCGGAATTACCATGTTGAGCCCAGGCTGGGCGGATTGGTTTCAGTCCAGTAGCACCAAGATCTATGACGCAGTGTCAACGCGATGGGCAGGGCTCGGAACTTCCTGGTGAGATCGCGAATGATGATTTCGGATTTCCTTTGTCATCCTGGTTCTGAACGACTTGGCGCCTTGAGCTCCTTGAAGAAGTACATCATTCAGCGTTGAGGTTGACCTCACCTTTATGCTGCGTGTTACGACGCTCAAAAATCGCCTGGGCTTAGGCGTCATCAACTGCTGTGATCTCAATCATGGGGTCTCTCGGCAGCCCCGTACTCGCCCATTTGGCACTTGGCGCGCGGGGGGGGGGTAAATTTAACATCTGGCTTTGCCAATCCTCCAATTGCGATCCATTTACTAAAGTCGCCATGTATTCGCTCATGGGAAGGCGAGTTGGGGCTTAAGCCTCCGAAACATCGCATCGCCGCAGCGTTTGAGGTTGATCGCTTCTGGCCTTCGTCTAGAACGGGAAGAGAAACGCGGGGGGTGGGTACTTGTCAATAATACCGTCTACAGCGGCATGGGTCCGATTCCTCCGGAACTATGGCCCGATCCCCACCAACGGAAACATGTATGATGAGTCTATCCAGCGGGCGTTGAAGAAACACAAGATAGCCCCAATCACCCTACCCGCTCAGTTTCTCGAGGCATTGCTTACCAACTTTCGCGGCGTAGCCCCGCTCTCGCAGATTATTACCGGTACCGCCGGCGACGGCAAAACCTACCACTGCCGCGAAGTATGGATTGCGCTCGGCGGCGACAGCGCAATCTGGAATCAAGGCGCAAAAATCCAACGGCTTGACTTCGACGGACGTAGCCTCGTCATTGTCAAGGACCTGAGTGAGCTGATGGATGACGAAGGCGCCGAGCTTGTCGAGGCAGTGGCACGCGATGTTGCCGATCCGGGTTCGTCGACACAATATCTCCTGGCCGCTAATCATGGACAGCTGCTTGAGAAGCTAAAGACGGCGCCCGATATCGCTCCCGTCAAACGGCTGGCTGAAGTAGTCGAGGATCTGCTTGTCACCGGCACCACCTCGGACCCGGGGATGCGACTGGAACTAAAGGATTTGAGCCGGGCGCCCGCCGCTCGAATGACAGTCGATATTATTGACGCGATTACTCGACACGAAGGTTGGGACAGCTGCGAAAGTTGCCCCTCGCGAGCCAATGGACAGATTTGCCCGATCCTGGAAAACCGCCGTCGACTCATGGGCGAGGAAGATGGCGATCCTTTCCAGCGTCGCCTCGCGGCGTTGATCGAACTGAGCGAGCGCAACGGGGGCCATTTTCCAGTGCGCCAGCTTCTCGCCTTGGTCGCCAACAGTCTACTCGGTCACCCAGCCGCGCGCGATGGACTCATGTCCTGCGACGATGTGCCTGCCATCCAGAAAAGCGGGCGCGCCGACCTAGCCAGCGTCTACCGCAACATATTCGGCGAGAATCTCAAGCAGAGCCGCGCGGAGAAAACTGAGCTGTTCAAGAAGCTCAACCTTTTTGGCATCGGCGCTGAAACCAGTAACCGGGTCGACAATCTACTCGTCTACGGTGCAGATGATCCGGCACAGGCTGAGGCTTACGCCGAACTCATTCTCTCTGATCCGATATACGGCGCAACACCGGCCTTTGCGCAAGCGCAGCGGGCCTATCTCGAAGGGGACGAGGGTACCGATCGAAGCCAATTCCTTTCGGCGTTGCGAGCTCAGCGGCAGCGGCTGTTCTTTACGCTCCCCGATGCCCTAGCGGAAAGCTATCAGCTCTGGGATTTGACTGTGTTCCGTTTTGCCGGGTTGTTTCTCGAGGTCGCCGAGAAGCTGGCCGCCAAGCAAGCGCTGCCCAGACAGGCGCTTGGCCAGATCGTGCGAGGCCTCAATCGTATCTTCACGGGCATGCTGGTCCAGAATCAGGATGAACTTGTCCTGGCAACGTCGGGAAGCTATTCCCAATCGAAGCGCAGTCCGTTGCTAGATGAGCTAATCTCGGTCCCGCGCGCTTCGGGAGAAGAGGTCAGTATCGTCACGGATGGTGCCGGCGGCTTCTGCGTTTCGGTCCGCCTCGTTCGTGGCAACGATATTCCGGTAGTCAAACTAGCGCTCTCACCGATACGCTTCGAATTTCTGGGCCGGGTTGCAGAAGGCGCGCTCCCCAGCAGCTTTTCGCTGGAATGCCATGAGGATTTTCTGGCGTTCAAGGCACGGCTCCTGCGCGAGACCGAAAAGCGTCGAGAACTTGATGGCGATGATCAAGCTGTCGATGGCGAGCTTGTGCTGCGGTTCATCGAGCTTGGCAGCGATGGACGCGCTATCCAGCGGCGTGTGATGGTGCGCGTATGACTATGGAGATTTTGAACCGCCCCATCTTGTTCGATGACAAGACTGGTCCTCAGATCTGGGTCGATGAAGCGATCTGGGGCCATCGTCTTCATGACGAGCAATCACCCTGGCTAACCTTCATGGAGTTTCTGACGGTGCTGCTCGCCGAGCATTCCGCCGGCCGTGCGCTCGATGAAGGCACGCTCAACAGCCTTTCCTACCGTCCGCAGGTGCAGCTGAAGCTGCGTAACCTTATCTTCAATAACCCGCACATCATGACCGTCGAGGCCGAGACCCGCTCGGATGAAGCCGCATGGGCGCTCTGGCTGGAGAAGATGACGCAGAGCGCAGGAGGGCTCGACGCTCCCGATTTCGCCTATCTGCGCGAGCGGTTCGAGCAATTCCAGGACTTCGCCGCTGTCGTAAAATTCCTCCAGGGCTCCGCCATCGAAGGGACAAGCAACAAGCGCTGGAGTTCCAAGTTCGTCTTCCCCTTCGGTCCCAGCGCGCTCTACGAGGATGTTAGCGTCAGCGCGAAAGGCGGCATTTCGACCGACCGCCGTTTCTTCGCGCGAACTGGCGAAATCCTCTATTTGATGCTGTGCCGCAGCAGCCGCGCCGGTGAACTGCGGAGCCGACTTGTCGAGCGATTCCTTGAAAATCCGGCTCCTTATGACGGGATGGTGCGCGCCTTGCAGGGCGAACGGCAATTGGCCCGGGCGGAGCGCGGCGGCGCCTTCCTACCTTGCTCGACTCATCCCGTTTTCGACAGGCTTGCGGAAGACTGGCTCGCAATTCTCGCGCTGCCTATACCCGCCTATGACGCGATCCCGCATCTGGTGTCGATCACTGGTCTGAATATGATCCTGTATCAGCTTGACCGTTCCCGCGAGGTGCTGGACCGTGATCCGATCACTATAGTTTGTGAGATCGTCTCTCCTAAGAAGTCGGTGGTCCGCGATCTGTCGGCCGATTCCTTCCAGCACAATAATATGGCTCCGCAGCAGGCGCTCGAACGCTTCATCCGCATCACCACCGAGACGCCCGAATGGCGGGTCGCCATCGCGTCGGACGAGCCGTTGCTCAACGCCGCAGAGATCCTCAAAAAGGCGTTCGACTGGCCCGATCCGGACGATAGCGAAGAAATTGCTGGCGAGCCCGATCAGCTGGTCGCCAAGCTCGTCGATCGCGCGGTCACACGACACAAACAGCACGTAGGCAAAGTCCACGCAACCTGGGCGCGTGCCATCGGTCTGTCATCGCGCCGCTCGAGCCGCCGCGTCCGTTATGCGCCGACCGATCGCCTCCTCAAGACACTAGTCGTCGGTTGTGTCGACCGCCGGATCGAGTTCAAGGACTTCCTAACGCGCCTCTACGAACGCTACGGGATAGTTATCGGCGATGCTCAGGCGCGCGATCTGATCGTGAGCGGTAATGCCGACCAAGAAGACTTCTCAGACAACGCTCGACGGCTCGAAGAGCGGCTCGCAAGTCTCGGGCTACTCAAGCGTCTGTCCGACTCGTGCGCCTATGTCGAAAATCCATTTCAGCGGACCGAAGCGGCGTGAAACCATCAGAATTGATCGGCGCCGCGGGCGCCACGTCACTGCGCCTCCGGCTCGACGCGATCGCCGAGGATGACGGCGTTGCCCGCTTCCTGCTCGACCGGCTGACAGGTGAGCAGGTCGCTGCGATCACCTTCGCCTTGCTTAAAGATCCGACGACCGATCGTCGCCTGAAGATCGCGATCCCACGCGCCTTGGTGGCGGCGTACGACTTGCCAGGGCACGTCGTGACCGACGAGCGTACCGTCGCGATCCGCAATGCGGAGTGCGACAAGTCCGCCCTGCTCTTGGCTAATACCGACGACGACCAAGGGGCATCGCTGCAGGACGTGACGCTGCTCGGCGCTAAGCAGCTGACCGAAGATCCACAGCCCTGGGTCGACGCAGCCAGCAGCGGATTGGGCCTACCGGACAGTCAGCTCGGCGCCTGGAAAGCGGCGCTACGCGGGCTCAACGAGGCCGACGATTGGACGCTGCACCAAATCTCCCATTATGTTGCCCTCACGCGGCAATGCATCGATGAGCAATCCAAGCCCGTCGCGGAAGCCTTGGGTTGGGCTCTGCCGGCGCTCCATCTTCCGCGCGACAGCGGCTATTTCCTGGGTCTCCGCGAAAAGGACCTCGAGCAGTTCCGCCGCTGGAAGCGCCTGTACGAGAAGCTTGTCACGGACCGGAAGCCGCTTCTCGCCAAGCAGCGTTCCAACCGCCAGATCATTGAAAGTGAAGAGCTTCGTTCGCAGTTCGAGCAGGTTCGCGAAGACATCGTCCCTGCAGCCTATGAAGCCATTGAGGCCTTCATGAAGGCCGCGCCCAGCTGGGGACCCGAAGCAGAGGCATTGTCGAATTTCGAGTGGGAAGCCGAAAGCATTCTGCAGCTGTTCTCCGGGCTCAAGCAGAAGAAGACGACACTCCCCGACGAGACCGTCAACTTCTTCGAGTTCGAGCTGCCGGGCCGGCTCAGCGATGCCGACGTCGATTATCTCAAGGTTCTCAAAACCCGCTCACTTAAAGAAACCCGCGATGATGACCGCGAGTTTTTCGAGAGCCATCGCGACGACCTCGCGCAGGACAAGGCTCTTCGGGTGAAGTGGGAGCGCTTTATCTTCGGCCGACCGATCGAATGCGGCGATTTCACTGACGGTCTGTTGCGCGCGATCGAGCGTCTGTTCGGTCAAGTCACGCCCTTTGGCAATGGACGCAAGCTGACGATCAGATCTGCCCGGCGGAGCCGAGCGCAGTGGCTCGACGTCAATGCTGACATCGGTCTCGCCTTCGGCCTGCGCTACCGCGGCCTAAAGCCGCTAATGGGTTCGGCGGTCACTTGGGACGTGCCCCATCTGTTTGAATATGAGGCGCTGCTCGAGCGGGCCAAGCGCCGCAAGAAGTTTCGGCCTAATGTGTCGGTCTCGCGGGCGAGCCTTCAGATCAAATTCGACATCATCCTCGAGGTCGGCACCGGCGCGAGTGCGGAACGGGCCGTCGTTCAGTTGGTTTGGCAGGCACAGTCCAACGCGATCGGTCTGGAGTTGCCTAGCGATCTCGCCCGCTTGCTTAAGCGGCCGCTTGTTCGAACGAGTGTCGCCAGACTTGCGGTCAGCCAGAAAGGCGCGCTGCAGTCAGTGTCCCTCACCGACATCGGCACGCTGCAGCCCGCCTTCGGGCAGGACGGGGGCTCATTTGTTCCGCGCACCAATGCCGGCGAGGATGTTGCCAAGCTTTTGCCAAAGCAGCTCAGGCTCGCCGTTTCCGCGGGGCGCATAAGCGCGGAGGGCGGTCAGGCGATCGGTGCGGCTTGGGGAGTATTTGTCGAAAAGTACAGCGAAGCCCTGATGGCGTTGCAGAGCTCGGGCTATGCTTCGCCCGTTTTCTTCGAACAGGCTGGAGCCTATGCAGCGTTGCTTCGCAGCCTGGGTGCCCATGCCGGCGGAGATATCAGCCGTCGCGATCTGTGGGAGCCCGTCCTCGGCATCGGCGCCGTGATGGTGACGGGCGCAGCCCCCTCTGCTATCATCACGCCGTGGCATCCCATGCGTCTTGTGGGGACAGCAGTGAAGTCGCGGTCGTTGACCGGCTTAATTGACTATCTGCTCTCCGATGTCGAAGTTAACTTCGGCGACTCCCGACTCTTCTTCTCGGACCTTCGGCAGGAGCTTGCCCACCCACTCTATCCCGAGATCGCCGTGGGCTACGACGGCACAGAGCCCGTGCTCCTTGCCGAGACCAGCACCATCAACGAGTATTCCCTGTTCGAACGCCCTGTCCGTGACCCGTCCGAGGCATCGACCGACGTCGATCCTGCCGAAGCTTCGCGCCAGATCCGAGGGTTAATCGAACGCTATCTAGATCTACAGCCGCACGAGCGCTCCAATCTCAGTATCATGCTCTACAATTGCGATGCCGCTGGCCTTCCGCTCGCCACCGTAAATGCGCTGAGCTCGGTGCAGGACCAAGATGAGGTTCATTGCAATATCCTCGTCCGGCATCGCGATCGGTCGAGGCTGGGCCATGTCTATGGCGAACTACTCGACCGGTCCGAGGGCGACCCTGACGCCGTCGTAGTCAGTGAGACCTCGCGCAACTTTATGTCTAAGCTCCGCATCGGCGTGATGCTCGATAGTGGGGGCGCGGGCGGAGATGGGAAGACCCGGGAGATCGACGTCGCCTTCCTTCACGACGTGGTCTCGCGCCAGGCAAAGGAAGCCTGGTTCTCCGTCCCTGCCGAAACGCGCAATCCCGGATTGCTCGAGCATGTGCCGGCGCGCTGGTCCTACCGACGTGTGACCGCCGAGGACGAGCTCAAGGCGACTAGCTATCTGAGCTGCCCGCGTCAGCCGGACGCGGGGTGGGCCTATGTCGACGCGGTCGCTGGCGTCATTCGCCGTCAGTCGCATGGCGCCGACGAGCATTATCTCCCGGCCCGGCAGATCTCGTTTCAGGACCATGGCCTCAAGTCTATGTTCGATGAGGTGCATGCACTCGCCGAATGGGTCGCGACCTATGATGACTTGCTCGACAAGCGTCAGCTCGCGGCCCAGGGCATTAGCGTCATTCGCTATCGGCGGCAGCGAACGCACGGCCGCAATATGGTTGTCTCGTCGACGTCCGAATTGCGCATCCTCCATGTGCTCGTTCGGCGCCGTCTCACCGAGCTGTCCCTCGGCTTGAGCGAAGACAAACTGTCGGCATTGGCACGGCGTATGATCGACGATGCCGCCGCCATCTCGGGCGATATCGTCCTGCGCGCTGCCAAGCGCGGCGTCTCGGCCGGCGAACTGATCGGCCTCGTACTCAGCCGAGCGCTCGTCGCCGAGGAACTGGGCAGCAACGCAACCGTCGCTTGGTTCCTGCTCGACGATTATGCCGAGTGGCTCGGCCAGCGTGAGGAAGGGATCGCCGATATCCTCGCGCTCTCAGTGGCATCGACGCCCGACGGCAGTGCAACGCTTCGCGCGATCGTCACCGAGGCAAAATATGTCGATGCTTCGGGTCTGGCCGAAGCATCGCGCAAGTCGCGCCAGCAGCTGCGGCATACCGTCACTCGGATGGACGACGCGCTGTTTGGCGATCCCGGTCGCCTCGATCGCGACCTGTGGCTGTCGCGTATCGCCGATCTGCTTCTCGACGGCACCGCAGCGCTCGGGCAGGCCGCGCTGCTGGAGCGAGTTCGCGACGGCATCCGCTGGGGCTCCGTCCCGATCGATCTGCGCGGCTATTCGCACATTTTCGTCTCCGGACCTGCCGACGACGGCAGTTCGCTGGGTGAACAGGAAGCGATCACCGACATCGCCAACGGCTTGCAGGAGACGTTCAGTCGCGAGGGCTTGCGGCAGTTGATCAAGGCCTATGAGGCCAAGACGCCTCTTGGCACCGTCCGAAGCGCGCTCGGAGAAATCCACCTCTGGGATGAACCAAGCTACCGCGATCCTGCACCGCGAGTCGACTGGACCAAGGCGATCGCCATCGATCCCAAAGCCGCGCTGCCGACACCGATCATCATCGTCGTCGAAGATGACGATGATGATGATGACATCGATGACGGCTCGTCCCCCCCAACAGTTCCGACAACCCCTCTGCCATCGGGACCGGCGATCCCGGACGCACAAGCTGCAACGTTCCGGCAAAGTGATGATACGGTGGCCGCTGTGCTGATCGATGCTGCTGATACCGAAAAGCAGCACGTCGAAAGTGCAGCGGGCACCTTCGCCGCTCCGTCTCCAATGCCCGCCCCTGAAGCGTCACCGACTGCTCCGGCAGGCCTGACGCTTGAGGCGCTGATCGAGAAAAATGCCGAACGGTCGCACGAGGATTCTGCCGACGAGCAGGCGTGGCTTGAACAGACCGCACAGAAGCTGCGAACGGCCCTTCTTGGCTACAGTCTCCAAGCGAAAATCGTCGGCACAAGGCTGACCCCGAACGCGGCCCTGATACGTTTCATGGGCAGCGACCGCCTGCGCGTCGAAGATATCGAAGCCCGGCAATCAGCCTTGCTGACGACGCACGGGCTGCGCCTGATTTCGATCTCCCCGCTTCCCGGCGAGATCGTCGTGGGGGTCGCCCGGCCGCAGCGGCAGATCGTTTCGCTCTGGGATGTATGGTCGCGCCGTAAGACCAATCGCAACGCCGCTGGCGTTAACACTTCCTTCGTGCTCGGACTGAAGGAGCTTGACGGCGACATCCTCTACCTCAACCTCGGCGGCGCCTTTGGCGGCGGCCAGCCACACGAACCACACACACTGGTGGCCGGCTCGACCGGTAGCGGTAAATCGGTGCTGATCCAAGCACTGCTGCTCGACATTGCCGCGACTAACCCAAGCGTGCTCGCTCATATCCATCTGATCGATCCGAAGATGGGCGTCGATTATGTTGCGATCGAACGACTGCCTCATCTGCAAGGCGGGGTCATCGTCGAACAGGGACAAGCAATCGAAGTGATGGAGGGGCTCGTCGCCGAGATGGAGCGGCGATATGAGCTATTCCGCACCCATGGCGCGCGTGACATCAGGGCCTTTAACACCAAAGCCGGATTGTCCGACCGGCTGCCCCTCAAATTCCTTGTACATGACGAGTTCGCGGAGTGGATGCTGACCGAGGATTATAAGGCGGCGGTCTCCTCCAATGTCTCACGGCTGGGGGTCAAGGCGCGTGCCGCCGGCATCCATCTAATCTTCGCCGCGCAGCGTCCTGATGCGAACGTGATGCCGATGCAGCTGCGAGACAATCTCGGAAATCGCTTGATCCTCAAGGTCTCGAGCGTTGGTACGTCTGAGATCGCCTTGGGGGTTAAAGGCGCCGAACAGCTGCTGGGCCTCGGTCATCTCGCGGCTCGCCTGTCAGGCGAGCCCGGCATCATCTACGCTCAGGCACCCTTCCTGTCGGACGAGGATATTGAGGCCGCGGTCGATGCAATTCGCATCTCTAATGCGAGCTAGCCTGGATCAGCTGAACAAATCTCGGATCAATGAGATGACATAATTGATGGCGTCAGAGCCCGTCTTTCCTTGCCATAGAGCAACGAAGTGATCCTTCATTGCATATACCAAACTCGCAAGCGGCCCCAATTTAATGGCCTCCGCGCCAACTTGTTTAAGCGCGCCCTCGAGCACCAGTTTGGCCGCCCCTTTGCTCTTAGTGAGGACCTTTCTCACCTCAAGGAGCGCGTTCCGCAAAATCGCGCCAGCGCCATTGCGCTGAATCTCGACGGCGTTTACGATTGCCTGGTCAGCATTTACGCCGGGCAATTTTTTGGCATCCTCCGCCGTTTGGGTGGCGACGTCCAAGATTTCAGTGGCATCCTGCTCCATGATCCCGGGAGTATTGCGAACCGCCGCAACAATCGCCCGTCCAGCCTCAAGCTCGTTAAGCAACTCGGCGCGCCCCGCAGGCCCAAGGCGGGCGTGGTCTAGCGTGCTAAATAAGTGGTCGATTCGTGCGTAAACGTTGAATTGCTCCACCAAGTCGGTAAGCAATTCACCAATACGATCTGGAAGCGGCGGTGAATCAGGGTCATGGCTCCTCCGCGAACGAAGGTCGGCGTCGCAAAGGCGCCGCAGCGTGTTGCCGTAAGCCCAGATCAAGTAGCCGTTCGCCTGTTCAGGTCCACTGCCTAGCGCCGCGATCAGCGCTCCAAGCGCCGGTCCAATATGCGCGGCACGATTGCTTGCCGCCGCGACAAGTGGCTCAAGGCCGAGGCATTTAGCGACCAGCAGTTGGTAAAGATCCGCCTGGACTTGCGTGACCTTACCTTCCTCATCCACACGGAGGCGGACCGGCGCTACCCCAGTGATATCGAATGTCGGGCCGACTGGTGAAGCCTCGGGTAGACTTTTGTCGTCAAATGTCAGCAACGCCTCACGGGCCGATGCAGTACGGCGGCTGCTGGCTACGTACTCTTCGGCGGCCGCCTCCTGAAACAAGTCGTGCTGGCCGCGCACGTCCCGTAGGTAAACCTCGATATGAGTCTCGCTTGGCCATTTGTCGGGATTAGTCAGATTGGCCGGATCGAATAGTGGACGGATCAGGGCGCGACTTTCCGAGTCGTCTGCAAGCATCAGAAGCATCTGGTCGCGCAACTCCTTGCGGCGCGCCGTATCTTCCCAAAGCGCTTGATAAGCAGGCGCGATTGCTTGCGTGTCGAACTTATCTAAGGCCTTTTCCTTGCTGCGCGGTCGGGTGCCTCGCTCAAACAATTGCCGCGTGAGTAGTTTGCCCTTCTTAGCGAATGTCCATAGGCCGTCGTTTGCGAGAAACCACAGGGGCTGCCAGCCATTCGACGCTCGTTCAGGGAAGGTGGGGGCCACATAGTCGGCAAAACGACGGATGATGAGTTCCGAATGGAGCAATTCGCTGTCTAGCCGCCCAAGATCAGCTAAGTCGACCGCTGCGATGACGCAGACGGGCTTGTAGAAGAGAGCATTACCCGCCCGATTATGGCGGATCGACCGAATAAGCGTGCTCCAATCTTTGCGTTCCCGAGCCATCAGGTGCACCTCAGTTCAGTCCAGTACACATAAAAGCGATACGAATCGCCTGAGAGTCGTAGCATCTGGACGACGCCGAAGGAGCCGCGCTCTATTTGTGGCAGATGACACATCCACCAGCATCTTCATCGATGCCGTAGACGTCGTCGATGGTCTCCGGGGTGCGTGCTGAAAGGGGATTGACCCGACGATTGCGCCTTAACCGCTCGCGCCGTTTCTCATAATCGAGCTTGATCTGTTCAACCCTGTTCGGACTGATCAAGTCGGTAAGGCTCTCACCATTACTCCAGGTGAATGGCGAGCCATCGTTTAAGGCGGTCTTTTCATAATCGACTGCCTCAGCAAACCTTTTGGGATGGTGCTCGGCAAGCCTAACCCATTCGATTTTTTGCTGGAAAAAGCAGAAGGTGCAGCCGGAACGCGAGCGCCAGCCGTAATAGCCAGGTTCGCCAACATCGGCCTGGTCTAGAATCTCGATGACACCGGCACGATCGATCCCGGCTTCGCGCAACGGCAAATGGACACGCATATTAGAATGTGTCGCCTTGTAGCCTTCGCGGCTCGGCTCATCGGCACGAATTGCGACATAAGAGTGAATGGTGATGCCGGCATCGAGATCGGACTTCAACCACTGCTCTAGTGGCCGAAGCTTGAGCTGCTTAGTGCACCAACGCGTGCGCGGCGACGGCAGGAAATTGCCATATTCCGACAGCCAAAAATCGAAGTCACGATCAGGGTTGAGCCGTTTGATTGATTTGCCCAGAAACCCCTCGAGTTTATCGAGAAACTCGTAGACTTCTGGCAGCTCCTTGCCTGTGTCTGTGAAAAAATACTCGATCGGCAGCGCGGGATGATATTGACGCATATAGACGGCGAGCGCTGCGCTGTCCCGGCCGCCCGATATTCCCAAGATGTGTCGCTCTTGGGTCATGCCGCTTCCTCTTCTTCCCGGTCTTCTTCGGCAGCCAGGCTCGCCACGGCTCGGGCGAGCGCCGCTAACTGCATTCGCCTGTCGGTGCGATCTGCGCTCAGCATCTCTAGTACGCGATCGGCCAGTCCCGCCGCCGCGGATTTCTCGACGTCGGTCAGGACGAAGCTGCGCATCAAGGGGGGCGTCAATGGATCCAGGCCAACGACAAGCGCCAGCGCTTCGGTATGTGACCGGCGATCACGAACAACGGCCAGTGCTTCCAGTTCGCGGAAGCGACGACCATAGCGTGCGACTTCGGTCAACGCCTGTTCTCGGTCGCGATCAGACCAGCCATGCGCCGGCCGATGGAGTAGGACGCTGACCAGGCTCGCGATATCTCCACTACCCGCCTCGAGCGCCGCAGCGCGATCCGCGAATGCTTCGAAATTATAGTCATTGGTGAGCCCATGTGTGATCGCCGCGCGCTCTCCAATTCCAGCGAAATTCAGCGGATCAACCCCGAGTGCACGGGCCAGCGCTACACGGAGCTCGTCGATCAGCGCGGGGAAGCTCGCTTCGCACTCGGCCAGCGCTCCAACAACCAGATCAGGCGTTAGCCGATCGCCAAAGGTTCCCGGTAGATCGTCAAACAGCATCGCTTCGGGATCGCTCGACTTGAGAATGATCCGTCGAACAACGCGAGCATCTTCGCTCAGCCGATTGGTTCGCGCTGCGAACGTCGGAAGCGCTTCGAAACGTCGGTAAAGCGCTTGGGCGACCGGAAGCGACCCGCCTTGGTGATTAACGCCAAAATGGCGCGCGAGGCCACTGAGAAAGGCGGTCTCGCGGACCGAGCGATCGATCTTGCGCAGCCTGAAGTCGGCTGGGCGCTGCAGCAGTTTGTCGACCGCGACATCGTCGATAAGGGTTTGAAACACGCCGTCAATGTATACCGCAACGGTGTCGCGCTTCGCCAACATGTAGGAGAGCGCCAGCACCGGCATCACGCCGGCCTTGATGCCATAAGGCGCCCTCGCCCAGCGCACGTATACCTCCTCCAGAGACTGGTCGGCCGCCGTATCAATCAACGCCCAAGCCGGCTGCAGCGAACGCCCCTGTTCACTGTCGTCGGGGGGAGCGAAATCGAATCGGCCTGCCTCAATCTCGCGGTGCAGGCCGAATGGCTTCACTACGGTTAGATAAAGGCCCAGTTCTGCTGGGTAGCCCTTCATCCCGAGGTCGCGACTGTCGAACCGACGAACCATAGCGTGAGCAAGGTCGCGCAACGCCGCCATGGAATTGGAAGAGGGACGGTCGCGCTGCAGCAGCTCGCTCCTGAGGATTGGCGCGCTCGGATAGCCTGCATCAGCCAAGGCACTTGCGATCAATGCCAGGGGCTCGCGCAGAGCCTTGCCCGGCTTAGGCGACAGCGACCATTTTGCGCTCTCAAGCGCCGCTTCAAGGGTCCGATGCAGGACGTCGATACACCGCGACTGGCGCGCCGCAATTTCACGCCGAGCAATACGGTCACCCTCGAGCTGGGGATGATCGCGAAAGACGCGCTCCACTGCGATCAGCTCAGCTGCGCTAGAGCGAAGAGCGAAGCTATCGGTGGCGCCGCCGACTGCAATGACCCGACCGCTCTTCGTCAGACGCTTGGCTACAGCCTTGCAGAGAGGGGCGATCTCAGTCTGGCCGATCGAACCATCGCCGAGGATGAGCGCAAGGGTTCCGCTGGCTCGCGCCGGTTTCGTCAATATATTGTCCGCGACGCTCTCGACTGTGTCGTCTACGCCAACGAAGTGGAGGCCTATCTCGAATGTCCGCAGCGCTCCTGTCTGGAAATAATGTCGTTTTGCCGTCGCAAACCCCAGACCGACCCGCTGTGGGATGCCCTCAAGTTGCGCTGTGTCGATCTGCGTGACCGAGCGACCGATGGCTTCTTCGAGATCGAAGTCGCTGCCCGCGAACAGGGCATACCCCTTGAGGCGCGGCTGCCGAATAAGCACCGCCCAGTCGACCAGGTCTGTAATCGCGTCGCGGCGCTTATCGGCGCCGGTTCCAGGTACCGCCTGGGCGAGAACATCGTCGTCGAGCGCCAACCCCGAACCGTTGCGGAAGAACTCGATGACCGCGGCGGCCTTCGTCAGGGTCACATGGAGATCCCCGCCTTTAACTGCAGCGCGCTCAATCGCCTCAAAAGCGAGGCTGAACCGGCTGCCATCATTGCCTCCGGCTAGCGCCATGCCGAAATTGGACGTCAGATAGTCCCAAAGGCGGGCCGGATCGTAGGTCGCGTCTCCTACCTCGGCAGCTTGCAGAAACTCCTGAAACCCGGCGGGCTCTGCCGAACTTAGAAATCCGAAGACACTGCGCTCATTCTGCGCGAACCGGGCGCGCGAGACCGGTCCTAACAGCAGTGCCGTGACAGGGTTCAGCGGCCAGGTCGCCGTCAGGGCGCGGGCCAGGAGATCGATGTCTGTTGGCCGGCGTAGCGCGACGGCCTTGGCAACGGCTTGCGCATTGGCTTCCGCAACGTCGGGATGCATCGTGCAGGATATCGCTCGGCCGAGCAGCGCAATGGTCTCGTCGGTGCCACTTAAGAACGCAATATCATGGAACCGACCCTGGACCTTAGCCCATTCCTTACGAGAGTCGCGCGCGGCACGCGCGGCGTATTGCTCGAACGACTGGTGCAGGATCCCGATAACAATTAATCGACCGCCGCTACGCGACGCATGCTCGGCGATGTCTTGGAGCAGATGGACGTCGCCCCCATCGAGCGCTTCTTGCTCAAGGAGCTTGCCGAGTTCGTCGAGCACGACCAACGTTCCGCTACCCTGCGCAACGCTTGAGCGCTTGATCTGTGCGATCAGTGCTTCATCGCTGGCGCCCGCGTCCTGTCGGGCGTCGCTAGCCCAACGGAAGGTAATTGCGGCGGCATCGGCAATGGCGTCACGCAGACGCATCCTACTTCCGGTCACCGCGACGACGTTCCACGGACCGGCGGCTTCCGGGAAAGCCTTTTGATAGACGGTCGTGAGCGTTTTGCCGGCAATCCTTTGCGCGATCTTGCGATTTTCAGATTCACCTGCGATCAAATTGGCGACCAGCAGAGCTGCGCTCGACTTACCACCCCCATAAGGGCCGGTCCAAGTGAAAGCCCCTTGTTGGCTTTCGATCTGGCTGTCGGCAAGCGTCGTCAGCGCCTTAGCGACACTGGCCTGCATGACATAGCCTACCAGAGGGGGCGTGCCGTTCAGATCGGCATCGATGCGAGCCGACCGTGCAAAGCGACGCTCGATTTCGACGATTTTCGAAAGCTTGGTCATACCGCTTCAGCCATTGCACGGTGCGGATAGGCAAGTTCGACGAGTCGCAATGGGTCGATATCGGCGCGCCGCTGAATCTGGCGCAGCCCTGCCGTGTCCGTCCATTGCCACGCCTCATCTGTGAGTATGTCGAGCCGCATCAGTCGAGTGATCACGCTGTCTTCGTCAAGCTTGAAGACCCGGCCCGGCGAACCCGGCGCATAAGAGATTTGTTCCGCCGTAAGCGCCGTCGATCCACCTTGCCGTTCCCAGAATTGCGCAAGCGCATAGGCAAAGATACCGTCGTGAAGACTCGGCTTAGGGCCGCGCACAAACTCATACCAACCACCAAAACGGGTTTCCCGAATGAGTCCGAGTTCAGCGAGTAGCGGTTCGGCAGCATCCTCGTTCAAGGCATCGCCGCGACGGACATAGCTGCGCAGGAACACTTCCACGTCGCGTTTCAATGTGCCCCGAGCCGCCCGCCATCCACGTAAGGAAACCAACGTCAAAAGTTCCTCGATCAACGAAGCAGGGTCAAATTCGATCGTCGTGAGGGCGTTGAAGGCATAATAGGTCGTCGTGGTTAGGTGCGCTGTGCTGGCGATGTGCCAATGTGTCAGCCAGACGGTCGAAGCTTGTTCGACATAAGGATCGAGCCCTGTGTCCGCAAGTATGAGCGCGCCGAGTGCACTCGGTCGGATGTATTTGTTGGTCTCTTCGAAGAAGTGCGATGCGAGTGCCCAGTAGCGGATCGAAGCTGCCATGTTGCGCCCCACACCGAAGCGCGCGATAGCATCTTGTTCCTGGAATGTTCCAGACGGCGCTCCCTCGGCTACGGCATCAAAAGCCTTCTTCAGCCACAGAAGCCGAAGCGGGAAAGTCTCATGCCCCGCGAACTGCCCTTTCGAATCATTCTCAAACGCGCCTTGTCTCATGAGAGAAGGCTACTGGTGAACCTCGCCAGTCGCAAGCCGGCAGCGTTGAACAGACACAACAATGGCGTCGGCCGCGCGGTCAATTTCGGCGTTGCTCAAAGTCCGGTCGCAGAAGATGCGGACGACGGATCGTGCCAAATCCTCGGAAAATCCCATTGCATCAAGGACATGCGAGATTCTGATTTGCCCGCTGTTGCAAGCCGATCCCGTGGAGAGCGACACTTCACGTGCTAGATGCGCGCACAGGCTGTCGCCATCGATCCCCTCGATCGCGATTGCGGCGCTGCCGGGCACCACCGCATGATCCCCCGTGATACGCGTGAAGCGCATCTGATGGCTCGCCAGCCTGTCGAGTAACCGGCTTATTCGTGCCGCTCCGGCGGCTTCGCCACTCACCAACTGATCCGCTGCCGCACGGGCAGCGGCCCCAAAGCCGGCGATCAAAGGAACAGGTTCGGTACCGGGACGAACGCCGGATTGCTGCCCGCCGCCATGCATCAGCGGCGCGGGCGCAAGCATGCCGGCAGCTACGTACAATGCGCCTACGCCCATAGGGCCATAGCATTTGTGGGCCGACAGGCTGAGATAGTCGATGTTGAGCTCGGCCACATCGATGGCAATCTTGCTGGCCGCCTGCGCCGCATCACTATGAACATATGCGCCGACTCCATGGGCTAGGGCGGCAACGTCCGCGATCGGCTGGATTACACCCGTCTCATTGTTGACGAGCATCACCGAAACCAACAGAACATTCTCATCGAGCAGCGCAGCCAGAGCTTCAAGGTCAAGACGGCCGTTCGCGTCTACCGGCGCCAGCGTGACCTCAAATCCTTGTCCCGCCAAGGCGGCAGCTGGTTCCAGCACCGCTTTATGTTCGATCGCGGACACGATAATACGACGACGCCCGGACAACGATCGCGCCGCAGCCGGAACTCCGAGCAGAGCAAGGTTGTTCGCCTCGGTCGCCCCGGAGGTGAAGATAATCTCCGACGCAGTGGCGCCGATCAGCGCGGCGACATCGGCGCGCGCATCGGAAATGATTCGCGCGGCGCGCTCGCCAGAAGCGTTCGCGGATCCAGCATTCCCGGGCTGTTCCCAGACGCCCAACATTGCCGCGCGGGCTTCATCCGCCAATGGCAGCGTGGCGAATCCGTCGAGATAGATGGGTGCCGCCTTCATATCAGCAGCGCCCGCGCGCGGTAGCGCAATTCATGATAAGGCTGCGACAAACGAGCTGTGCGAGGCATGACTATGTCTGTAGATCACGCGGTGATTTATGACCAGCGCTGCCAGGATTTTCGTTCCCTGAACGGTTTCCTTTGGCAGTCGCCCCTGATCATCATGACGTTAACGGGCGGTCTGTGGTTCGCCGTTGCAAGCTTTGACATGAGCTTAAGCGCCCGCTCGATGCTCCTCGTCTTCGCGGGCCTCGCCAATCTCATCATGATCGGCGCCTTGGTGCGCCTGCGACTTGTCATGCAGAGCGTGCTTGCCGATATTCGCAGGCTAGACAATCTCCACAAGGTCAGGTTCGATTTCACAATCGTCATCCTGTTTTCCCTGCTTCTTCTAATGGCGGCGATCGGATCGTTCGTTGCGAGCGCGAGCCCAGAAAAATATTTCACCCAAGCCGGCTCGGCGGAGCTACTGCCATCCGCAAATCCACGTACCCCACATGCGGCAGTTCCGGCGAACGAGCCTGTGGACGGCGCAGTCAAAACGCCATGATAGCCCACACCAAATCTCAAGACTCGGTCGAGTACTATGATCGGCATGCGCGTGCCTTCGCGCGACGGTACGACGGCGTGACCTTCGACAGCGTTCATCCCGACCTCGCGGGTTTTCTCCCGGCCGCTGGTGCCGCAGTACTCGACATAGGCGCGGGTAGCGGGCGCGATGCCCGAGCACTCGCTGCGCGCGGATTAGAGGTTACCGCCGTCGAACCATCTGCGGCGTTTCGCCAGCTGGCGCAAAACAACGGTAAAGTTGAGTGGATCGACGACCGGCTGCCTGATCTTGCACGCGTCCGTGCCCAAAATAAACGCTACGCATTCATCTTGTGCTCTGCGGTGCTGATGCTGATACCCGCGCAGCAGTTAGGACGGAGCTTCGCGGCAATGGCAAGCTTACTCGAGCCGCACGGCACCCTGGCGATTGCCCTTAGAAATCCGGTGCCTGATGAACCAGCGGGCCTCGCACATATGCATCCGGACCCTATCGTTCTCTCAGCTGCAAAGAGTGAAGGGCTTTGTCTTGTGCGTCAGAATGTTGCATCCGATGCGCTCAACCGTCAGGAGCATCGCTGGCGAACTTTTGTATTTACTTGAATGGAGCGGATGTCTCGATCGGTTGATTAGCGCCACGATCTCGTTGGAGGTCGATAGAGCATTGGCACTCGAACAAGCCAAGGAACTGTCTTGCAATCCGCTAAGGCAGAGCAAGCGGCCAATACGGGCGGATGACGAGTGCGCGATAAACCCATTGATCGCTCTCCTGCCATTTCCAGAAACTAACCTCGGGGGACCTGGGAATCCTATCATGGGGGCTTTTATACCGCCATGATTTGCGGCCCCGCGCAGACCCTTTTTCCGTCGACTCCCGCGCAGACCCTTTTTCCGTCGACTCCCGCGCAGACCCTTTTTCCGTCGACTAAGGAAACTTAGTGGCCGCAAGCTCAATGATTGACGTCTTACTCGCGTTTTCATAGTAGTTTTTCTAACTATAGTTTGATATCTATATCACTATTACTTAGGTCTAGTTGATATTAACTATATACCACTAAGGTAAATGGCGTAGTTTCCTGATTTACCTTAACAACGTCTTTAATTTGACTTAACCGCTGCGCCGGACGAACTTCGCCTCGACTGAAGGGGGCCCCTCTCAGTCAGGAGCGACAAACAGGCAAATGCGGATACCGTCCGGACGCTTGCAGGGAATGGTCTTTCTACGATGAGTTTGTGTGTTTCGTAGAAAGAGGTGTTCCCGAAATTCGCTCCTTCAACCGCACGTTTGGGAACTGAACGTGCAACCCAACTGAAGGAGAACTGACTATGAATCAATTTACCGTTCTTATCCCAACCCTCGCTGATGTGAGGGCAACGATCGCCAACGACCGATTCGGCCCGGTAGAAAAGCGCGATGCGCTGACAGCGGCACTTCGTAGTTTGGAAAACTGGTCCGGCAAAAGCCTCAAGGATATTGGTGCCACCGTGCCCGGGCTTGCGGCTCTGTTCGAAACAATTCATCCCGCGGCCCTAGGGATCAGGCCCAAGACACTGGCCAATACAAAGAGCCTGTGCCTCAAAGCGCTCACAATCAGCGAACTGACGCCTGGCATTGTTCGGACGGTGTCTCGGGGCCAGCCCAAGGATGCGGCTTGGGTATCGATCTACGATGCGTTGACGACCGATGCCCAGCGGAACGGGCTCTCACGCCTTATGAACTGGTGCAACCGGAATGGACTGAAACCTGAAGCTGTCGAGGACGCAGTCATCGACCGCGTCATGACAGAGATGGCTGCCAGCTCCCTTCGCCCAAACCAGTATCAGGTTCGACGCGCAACGACGAAATACTGGAACGATGTCGTCGACAAATTCCCAAACAGGGGACTGCAAAAAGTCACCGTGCCACCATCGCGGCTTCGCCTGACACGGATACCACTGTCGGAGTTTCCGCAGTGCTTTCTCGCTGACTGGAATGCTTTTGCGAAGTGGGCACATGGCGAGGACGTGTTCGCCGACGATGCGCGCCCCGTACGGCTGAAGCAATCATCGCTCGACGTGGCGTTGCGACGAATCCATCTGGCTGCGAATGCCTTGGTCGAAACCGGCATCAAGCCTTCTTCGGTTCGCAAGCTCGCAGATCTCGTCACCGTCGAAGCATTTCGCAGCATTCTGCGGCGTCGCTATGAAGTGGCTGGTGGCAAGCCGACGTATGACAATTTCGGCATGGCCATAAACCTCCTTCAGATTGCAAGCGAATGGGTAAAGGTCGATGCCGGTACCTTGGCTGAACTGAGGCTCATCAAGAACAAGATGCCCAGGATTGCGTTCGAGATGTCGCGCAAGAATAAGCTTTTGATCACCCAATTCGACGAAGGCACACTCACGGATCGACTGCTCACTGCTCCCGAGCGCATGTGGGCGGACGTGAGGTCGAGCACCAAGAACGGTCGACACCGGCTCGCTGAGGCCCAAGCCGCACTTGGCATCAACATTTTGATGTTTCTGCCGGTGCGTCTTGGCAATCTGTGCGCACTCGCCTTCGATCAACATCTTATAATCCGTGAAGGCGGGACTTCCACGCTCGCCTTTTCGGCGGAAGAAACCAAGACGGGTGCCGCCGTGGAATACGAGATCCCGTCCCCGCTCGTTGATCGATTGGTTGAGTATCGCGATGTTATTGCTCCACGGGTGCTCGGTGGCAGGCCAAAATTCTTGTTCTGCAATGTTGATGGTGACGTGAAGGTCTTGGGCAGTACGCGTTATCTAATCGCGCGCTATTTCAAACTTTACGTCGGTATCCACATGAACCCACACGCCTTCCGGCACCTGGCGGCGAAGTTCATTCTCGACAACAATCCCGGTGCGCATGTCGTTGTCCAACATTTGCTTGGACATAAATCGCTGGCGACTACGGCGACCTTCTATGCCGGCGTCGACACAATTCGCGCCGGACGACATCATCAAACTCTGCTCGGGCAGGCTCTTGCTGCGCGCAACGCAACCAGATCCGCCGGCAAAACCAGGCGTCGGCAGCATGAGGAAGGCAGAGATGACTAAGCACCTGAATTTTGCTCTCCCATTTTGTTCCTGGCCTGAGCAAGACCGCCAAGTCTGGGCTGCTTGCTTTACCAGCGTCGATATCTTCGACGACACACCGGGATCTCACCTATCCGCTGCAACACGACAGGGACGTAAAGCCGCTTATGGTCAGTGGCTCGGCTTCCTGGATCTGCTGGAGCCGGAATGTCTCGAACGCCCCGCACCGGACCGGCTTACGCGAAAACGTATCGAGGACTACGTGGCGTATCTCCGCGAGAACTGCCGCGACACAACGATCGTTCATCAGCTTGCTCGTCTCTTCTATACGGTCCGCTCCATGTATCCTGAGGTGGATTGGGATTGGCTATATCGCCTTGCTCGCCGGATAAATCGGTCCGCACAACCAATAATGCATCCGATAGTGTTGAGCAGCGATCTCTATGCCCTCGGCCTTAGGCTGATGGACAAGGCGAAAGCCAAGGTCGAGCGCGCTGCGTTCGTAACCAAAAGTGCGGCGGTGATGTATCGGGATGGGCTTTTGATCGCAACGCTTGTCGAGGCCCCGATGCGGCGGCGGGCCTTTTCACAGCTGCGAATCGAAGAACACCTTCGCAAGATCGGCGAGCTATGGGCAATCACCGTAACGGAGGACCTCACCAAAACCCGTCGGGCTCACGAGTATTTGCTGTCGGAGCGCTTGTCGAAAGCGATGGATGTATACCTCGATCGCTTCCGCATCGCGTTCCCGAACGCAGTAGATCACGACTGGCTTTGGACTTCCATCGGGCGAGCGATGACCGACAAGATGATCCGGCGGCGTACTATCCGTTGGACGCATGGCGCGCTTGGCGCGGCTGTTAGCCCACATCGGTTTCGCAATGCGGTTGCGAATTTCATTCTGGCAGCCGATCCTCAAAATGTCAGAGTAACCAAGGACCTGTTGGGCCATGCGTCCTTCGCCATGACGGAGAAGCACTACATCGATGCTGCTCACAGCCGCCTCGCCGGAAAGGCCCTTCATGCGATCCTGACCGAAATGGCGAGCGGACCGAAAAAGATGGGATGCGACCATGCGTAACTGCAGCACCTGTCGCCTGGTGATCTGCGTCGACTGCTTTTTCGCTATGCAAAGCAGACCCGCGCATCAAAACCAAAACCTCGACTACACCCACAATCTCGCGGACAAATCTGGAGAGATATCCTTGCGTCGACCAAGCCATCTGAAAACGAAAATAAACGCGAGGATTGCAGTTATTGAACTGCGCAGCCTCCTAGTCGCTGATGCTCCGATAGGCATTCGCCAACGAGAGTATCTGGTCCGCAGAGCATCCGGCCTCGCGCAATCTCCGGAAAAGGAGGACTGGGCTTACAGAACGCTCATCGGTTTCGTCAAAGAACGATTTGCACGCAATCCAGAGACATTTCAGCCATCGCCTGCAACGGACGACGCCCTCAGGCTTCTTTCAATGCTTCAGGAAGGAACTCTCTAGGTCTGCCAACGTGGACGCTCAGCAACGGAGATACCCGTGAGTCATACTCACTTAACTTGAGCCGTCTCGCAAAATAGCGTGACGGCTCTTTCGTTTTAGACTATATTTCCCCTGACGATCACTGCGGGGCAGTCTCGTCGAAACCTCCAACAACTCGACTCTGAATGGCCTGGATCTCGGGAGCGCGATTTCCGCTCGGCGGGACGCCGCGCCGGCTAATAATTAAGGAAACTCTGATGGAAGAAACCGTAGGCTCTGGAGAATACACCGATGAGCAGACTGAAATTCTAGCTCGCGCAGGTGTGTCCCGGCCACAGGAATTGACGGACGTGATGCAGCGGTTGAATTTTGCAAATGCGTGCAAGCCGGTCGAACAGAAAAACCCTGTTGACGAGTTCCGACTGCGTCTCAGCTCCAATCGTCTTGAAGCTGCAGATATGCAGCCGGTCGAACGGCTTCGCCTGCAGTACTTGCTTGACGATGTCTCTCTGTCCCGCTTCGAGCGGGCAATCCGAAGTCAGGTAAAAACGCATTCCGATGTCGAATACGTTTGCGCTATGCGGGCGGTCCTGCCTTTCCTTGAGGTTGAATCGGCTGTCATCGTGAACCGCATCATCCCACACTTTGACCGATGACGGTGAAAATGGAATTTCGTGGAGGGTGGCTTCAGGCTTTCGCGGTATGCTCGATCATTATGCGCCCGGCGGGCAGCCAATCGACCAGAAATCGAGTCACTCCCCGGCATCCCTGAGCGGCCGCTAACGTCTCAGACCTTCGCGTCCTCTTGACGCCGCTTTTGGAAGGTGAACTCCAGCGCCTCCGCCTTATCAACACCGGTCAACGTCAGGTCGCTACGTATCCTCACGTCAAGAGTGCCCAACGGGTCGAAGATGAAGCGAACGCGGAGCTCTCCGGCGCCATCCTCCAGCCCGCTGACGATCGCGAGGAAGAAGTCCGGATCGTTCCGCGCTGCCTCGACCTCGCTGGCAGTCAGTGTGATCTCTGTTGGCATCCCGGCGCTTGAGCTCATCTTGATCTCGTAGCATTGCCGCAGCTCGTCGATCGCATCTACGCCGAAACCTCGTGCCGCGCGCAGGTCGTTGAGCTGTTGCGATTCTAATCGCAGCGCCCGGCGGACCGCGTCGAGCGCCATCCTCTCTCGATCGCTGCTCGGAGGCAGCACCGTGCGGACCGGTGGGCTGCCGGTCTTTTCTTGGTTGCCGTTTCCAGTTGTGAATTTGCGCTCCTTGGTCTTGCGCCGCTTGGCGAATACCAAGTCACCGGAAGGCTTCGCCCCTTCGTTCACGATCATGCCGACCGATGGCTCCAGATCATCCAGCTCCCGCAGCTTGCGGACCTGAACCGGCTGGTTGCGGGTTGCCTTGGTCTGCTCGCCCTTTTTGGGCTCCCCCTTGTCCGTTTTGCCCTTCCGTTGTGCAGCCTGCTTCGCGAGCTTCTCGAGCCGTTCCTTCGCGTCGCCGCGGTCCGCGTGCGTCTTCGGCAGTACGGCACCTTCCGCTTGCTCGCCGGCCATGGCGCGCGGCCACACCGCCGCCCAGGCCCAGGCCGACTTCTGCCTGTCACCAGCAAAAAGAGACGCGACAGCGGCGCCAGCCCCCTCAGCCGTGGCTAAATCCTTCGCATCCTTGACTATGAGGCGCAGGGGCTCTCGTCCCATGTGCGCGCGGGCCGGCAACGCGATCTGCCCAGATGCGAGCGTCGCGACGATTGAGAGCTCAGGATCGATCACTATGGGCGCTGCAAGCAATTCGTCCCAGTCGACCGTCAGCGAGTCGAACAGGGCCTGGTCTGCACGGACCAGCTCCTGTTTCAGCAGCGAGACGGCGCCCGAGAAGGTCGGCCGTAGCGCCTCCCCCTCCACCATACCGTAGGCGGGTGTCGAGGCGGCCCGGAAGTCGGACGGGGTCAGGCGCACCACACCCAACGAATCAAGAAGCGGCTCGAGTAGCGTGAAGGAAGTCAGGCCGGGTCGCCAGACCCTCATATCAGCGGGTGCGCTCGCCAAGAGCGCCTCACCCTCTAGCGCGTAGACTGGGCGACCTCTTGTCCACTCCCGACCGGTCCAAAGCGGCAGCCGCCGTAGCGTCGTCCGAAGCTGGGTGGACATATCGCCAACGGCGCCCGCGACGAGAGTGATCGCGCGGATTGCGACGCCTAGATCGCCTGGCGTCGGGGGGGCGTCGGCCATCTCCTTGAGAACCGCGATTGCGTCGGCGACCGTCGGCAGATTGACACCCAGCACCTTCCAGAGGGACTCAAGTCCATCGACGTGCGGTGCGAACGCCCTGCGGGAGCCAAAGATAGGAGGCCCCCTCAGAACCTGCTCCGGCGAGTTCCATTGCCTGCCGACCAGCAGTAGACCGGGGCCATCGGACCCAGCCCGGAAAGCGTTTCGCAGCTGCGCTGCCGACATCCGTCCTTCAGGGACACCCTCGCTCCGGTCGCGAAGCGAGGCGGCCAGCAGCTGGTAGGTTGCCGACGCCTCCTCTGTGACGGCAACCGACACGGGCTCCTTGCGGAGCGCCTGGAGGCGGGCGACCAGATCGCGCTGGGTCGGTCCAGCCTTGACACCCAGCGCGGCCAGAATGCCTGAACGTTGGATCTGGCTGTCGAATTTCGCGATCGTAGTTGATCGCTCGCTCGGTCGCGGCGCATTTCCCAGAACTTGCAGCTGGAGGTCCGAGGGGCGCTGCAATCCGCTGCCCGCG
This sequence comes from Mesorhizobium sp. M0011, assembly GCF_040324155.1. NCBI lineage: Bacteria > Pseudomonadati > Pseudomonadota > Alphaproteobacteria > Hyphomicrobiales > Phyllobacteriaceae > Mesorhizobium > Mesorhizobium sp. M0011. The sequence goes on from NZ_JAMYVQ010000018.1 coordinate 42,383, forward strand.
TCCGGCATCCACTTTACATCGGACAGGCGCGCTAGCCATGTCGCGCGCACCTCCGGGCTGCGGTTCCAGTGGCCGTTGTAAGCAAAAGCCGGGAAAGCGGTTGCGGCCTCGGAGTATCGTCTCTCCCATCCGCGGCTCAATGTGGCCAGCAACGCGATACCGCGCTTACGCCGTGTTTTGACGGGTGCCTTCGCTATGTCGGCCGCCACTGCGTCCACGTCCGGAGACCAGTGATCCTCGATCAGATGCGTGTTCCGATGGGCGGCGCGGATCGCCTGCAGCTGATCGGCGGTCTGCATGGGTCCCACTGGGCTTGCCGGTGTCGTGTCACGGGTCCAGAACGCGCGCTCGTCCGCCGGTTTGACGAGGCGGGGCTCGCGCGCGACCCCCCAGGCAGCAAGAAGCCGTTGCGCGCCGATGGCCGAGCGGCCCGCCTGGTGCTTGAGAAGCCTGCCATATTCCGAGTCGGCCCATTTCAAGCCAGGGGCGCGCCCCGCGGCCTTCGCGAAGCTGTCCACCTCGCGGTCAATTGTGGCAGGGAGGTACATCTCGACGGGCCGAGCCCAGCCGCACTCACGTCGACCGTCCGGACCGTACCAAGTCGCCTTAAGCTCCACGCAACGCCCGATCTGGGGGCCAAGAGCGGAATGACGGTCGCGGGGCAGCTGGATCCAGGCGTCCCGCAAGGCGAGGAGATCGCCATCCTCCAGTCGCACTGTCATCGCGGCATCGGCGCCCGTGGCTGGCCCCCGCCCGAGGATTGCGAACACGTCGGCCTCGGCGTCCCGGTCGTCGAACAGGACGCCCAAGTTCTCCAGCTTGCCGACGAATGCCGAGGCCGGCGATTCCGGCTCGATATAGGCAGGATGGATCCTGCGGGCGAGTTTCAGACGCGTCGCCAACGCGTCCGGCGACCCGCGCTTCACCAGCACCCAGGTGTCCGTCTGCTGAGGGCGGACGGTGGCGGTGCCGTCTTCAAGCAGAATGCCCGGTCGCGAGACGAACTCCCGCGTCAACCCATTAGCCTCGGCAAGCGCCGCGAAGGTGACATACCATCCCGGGCTCCGTCCCTCGTCCCCATCGATGACGTTGAGTGCGTCAACGAGACCCACACCCTCGGACTGGCCTAGCTCGTCGAGTACGAGGCGCCACCGGCCATCGGAGTCGCGACCGGCCTGCGGCATGGCCACACTGTCCGGTCGAAGGCGTTCGACGTCCTGCTCCGTGAGCAGGGGCTCGAGTTCCTCATCCTCATAGACGAGATCCGAGAGGGCCGTTGTGCCTGCGCCCGTGCTGACCGCAAGCCGCTCTCGTAGCTCGTCATGGCAGGAGGCGACAAGTTCCTTGATCCTAGTCTGGGTCCACCCTTCACCCTGATCTGCCTCGGTCTTCAGTGGCACGTGGCTCCACGCAGCGGCGGTGTCCAGGGTAAAGGCCTGAAGTGCCGCCCAGGCAACGAGCCTACTCAGGTCGACGAACCTCGCCTCGTTCCACTTGTTGGGCTGGAGCATTGATCGGGCAGAGTCCGGATCGAACTGCGCGTTCAGACCGATGGTGAGTCCAGTGAACACAGGCAGCGGCATCCGATCGTATAGGCGCAGCGTCCGCACTCCGTCCGCGGGCACGCATATGCCGATCGGCGTTGTGTCGCCCGTTGCTTTGTTCGATCGCCTCTCGCCCCGCCTGACCGTGCGCCGGGTCGAATACCGACGGTAGGACCGCGCATCAGGCCCATCGGCAGAAGCAATGATATGGACCTCTGACAATTCAACCGTCGCTTCCTCGTCGACGAAGGCAATCGTGTTTTTCCCGGCAGCTTTCACGTCGACCGAAAACTCCAGATCCTGGGACGGATCACCAAGGTGCCGGAATTGAAGCGAACGGATGCTCTTGAGGAAGATCAGCGCGTCGACGTCGAGTTCGCGGACTGCCTCCGCCACGCTCTCGCTGGTGACTGTGGGAAAGAGGGAGATCACCAGCATCGTGTCCCGTCGCGCCGCGTCGTAGACCCCCGCTACGTCAGCCTCTGGATCGCAAGGCTCTGGACCGTCGTCTCCCATTACGAAGTGGAACGGCGGGGCGTGTATTGCGATCGGGCCACCGAGCGACCCCAGAGTGCGCTGGCCGATCCCGAAGCGGCCGGACGCTTCGGGGTCGCCATCCTTGGTCGACAGCCACGGAAGCAGCATCGCGCCGACATGCGCGAGGGTGACGGCTGAACCATCGTGGACGATCAACAGCTCGGGGCGGGGAAACGAACGGTAGGCGACACACAATCTGCTCGCCCCCAAGTCGTCCGCATTCTGAAGACACTCTACGATGCCCTGAAACGGGCGGGGGCTGAGGGTGCTCGCGCCCCTGCCAGCACCCTTCATGCTGGCCCGGAGGATCGATGGCTGCGCAGCGATAATTTCGCCGAGACGGGTTATCGCCGCCCGAGCCCACCCCGCAGTCGGCGCCTCCGGGATCCAGTCACGATCGTCCCAGTCATGCGCCAGTCGGTCTGCCGCTGCGCGGCCGGCCGCGACCTCGTCGTCACTGGTCTCAACCGCTGCCACGTGTCCCCCGATGCCCTTCTCCGAGCCAACAGGTATCGCAAACCCCGGAGACGATGCAATCGCGATTGCGGCGCGAGTGTATCGACGGGTATTCTCCGCGCAGGCTCATGCGGTAAGTTCATGACCTCGTTAGATGGCGGCGACCGGGCTGGTTGATTAACGGGCCGACATTTCTTGGGTTTAGGATGCCTATAGCAACGGTGATCGCCCCGACAGATGCGCCTTCAGTGGAAGGCCTGCCGGCGCGCTGCGTGGGACGGCGATACCATATCTAACGCCTTCAGCGGCATCCTCGGCTTCCCAGCTTGTGTTATATGCACCGATACTGTGCCGCAGCTGCGGGAGGGACGCTTTGTCGAGAATTAAGCAGATGAGATTTCCAAACGATTGGCCGGTCATAGAAGCTATCCTTATCGGCGCCCCGACTGCCCATGATTGGGCGGCCGCATTTGAGACATGTCTGCAGGCGCGAATCCGGAACCGCTACTTGGACCCAATACGCATGCTGCAGAACGGGCCTTACCAAGGCGAAGGCTTCACTATTCTGACCATCCAGTGCGCCCTTATCGAATTCCTCGCGGCCCTTAAGCGCGGCTGGAATTATCGGCTCGGCGCGGGGTGGGGTCAGAACGATGAGTACAGTCAGACAAAGGACCTCTATATCGATTTTTTGGTGAACGAAGCGCCGTTCTCGACCGTGGTCACGTCCGCGGCAGAATCCACTACGTTCTACAAGGATGTCCGATGTGCTCTCGTGCATGAAGCTCAGACAAAGAACAAATGGAAGGTGTGGGCGGGGAGCGCGGGTAGTTTAGCCATGGATTTTCAGCGGCGATATGTGAACCGGGATCGCCTTCAGGATCTCATTGACATCTATGTCGCGGACTACGGCCTTGCACTCACGATGTCACCAGCGCTTCAGCAAGCATTCTTGCGCAAGTTCCGATACATTCATTCTCATTCGTGAACGGCGCTTGGCTGGCCGATTTCAGGTACTTGCAATGGCGGTAGGGTAATGCCGGACCTGCTCGTGGCAGCTTTTCTTCTGCTGCTTGACTAGGCCGTTGTACGCTGCTTCCCCCTCTCCGGTATTTTCTAGCTCGGCTGCAGTCATTTGCGGTCAGGGGGTCGTGGCGGGAGACCCTTCGCAACCCTGTCCGTTGAAAGCCAGTCCTCAAAGTTCTCCCGCCCGAGCTCGCCCGGCGTCGTCCACCGCGTTGGCAGGTTCAGTATGTTGAGTCCCGCCGCGGCGCGCAGGATTAGCTCGTCTGCCCTGCCGAATGTCGGACCCGGATTCCGTTTGACTGCGACCCACTGCGACCGGGTGATGATGAAGGAGGCGAAGTCCGCCAACTGTATACCAGGCACATCGGTCGATCTGCAGAAGCAGGCCGTCGGCCCCTTTATCACGTCCGACCAGTTCGGAAGCTTGCGCTCGCCGCCCGCTGGCATGATTCCTTCGTCGACGTAAAGCGGGAAGGGAAGTTGGAAGTCCTGGGGGCTATCGCACTTCATGGTGCGGATGTGCTTCGAAACTTGCGAGCAGAGGAACAGGAGCCCTACGTGGGAGATGTCCTTCAAGTTCCAGTCGCCGACGCGTCGGCCCTGAAAGGACCGCCAAATATCCGGATGATCGAGTAGTGTTTGGTCACTGACGGTTTGGTGCACGATGGGGAGGCCGTACCGACCCATCAGATTAGCCATGACGGCAATCATCTCCACGCGCCTGTCAACGTTTACCGACCTCCACGGACCCTCGCGGCTGTAGATCTCGGTGAAGTGCAGTTCCTCGGCACCGAACTCATCACGCACGCCCGCAAGGAAGATCTCCATGGCCGTCTGCACGGTCCCGGCGATCACCGACGGCACAACGACGGCGGTCCAAGATTTGCGCGATGAGGGTAGAAAGTCAGATCCGGACTCGGCACCGGGGTTCCCCGAGTCGTCAACGTAGATGGCACCTTCTGACAATGTACACCTCCTTGCCATCCTGGAGCATTAGCCGGAAAACCCGATGCGGGCTTCCCAACTGTGGCCGTCCTGACACCATGAGGTGCTCGGTATCCAGAGAAGATGAACTAACTGCACCTTTTGGTAGGCGCAAGCTGACCCTAAACGGCTATTTAGAAGCGCGAAGGCGACGTTTTGATGGGACGCGGCGGCAGTTCAATCTGTTCAATTGCATCTGACATCACCTGCAACGCTATGTGACGGTATCCGCTCGATGCCCTTCCGTCGCTGTGGCCCTGAATCGCATCGGCCACACTATCGAGAATACCGAGTCTCGCAGTCTCTGACTTGAACCAGTGCCGTAGAGCATGATTCGGTGCTTTCCGCAGATCGGTGAACCCATTGTCTCTTATCCACGCCGCCAAGCGGTTTGAGAGCCCCTTCGATGCGTGCTTTCGCTTGGGGTCGCCCGATGTGCGCTTGTAGAAGAGGGGGCCATCACCACGGTCCTTGACGAAAGAAAGGAAGCCATCCTGGATAAGCTTGGAATGGATCGGCACGAGCCGTTCACTCTCGGCATTCTTAATGCTTCCGCCGTCTGTCGCGGGTGCTATCTTCAAGACAGAGATGCCGTCGCGCTCGAAAACATGACTGCCGTGCAGCTGCGCCATTTCACCAATGCGCGATCCGGTCGCTGCTGAAAGCCAAGGCAGCCATCGCTTCCAGGGCTCCGAGGCTGCAGATGCCAGTTTCAAGAGCCGGGCAACTTCATCGTTCTCATATGCCAGCATCTTTGTGCCCGGCTTCAGTTTGCGAGAGACGCGAACACCCTCTGCGGGATCCGCATCCATCAATTTGTTCGCCACGGCGAACCGGAACAATGCACGGGCACAACCCAAATGCCCGTTCGAGATTGTCTTGGCCGCTTTTCCGGATTTTACCAAGGCATCCTTCCAGTCGACGATCTCGCCCGACTCGATTGAGCGGATGTCGTCAGCTTTGTGGCCAAGGTGTGCCGTCAAATTTCGCACGATGCCACGCCACGACGACAACGTGCTTGCACTCGGATCGCTTTCCTTTTCCCAGCGCTGGAAAAGCTCATTCAGCGACACGGATTCTGATTTCGATGCAGTGGAGTGAGACAAAGCGGGACTGCTTGGTCGACTGCCCCAATCGGGTTCGCCTTGCGCGACGGAGAATCGCACTGCGTGGACCTTTTCATCCTGAAGGGACTGTAGCGTACGAAGCTCTTCGGTCAGAAGCAGTCGCGCGAACACGAGCCTTTGACTTTCGCCCAATCCCGGACAGAGGCGATCGGCGGTAGTCGAAAACTCAGCCAGGTTCCCCGTTGCGCGCATGTTCGTTAGGTCTTTGACACGCCTGCGCACACGAAAGCGCTGCAAATATGCGATTACAGCGTCGAGATTGCCCTCAGCGACAAGACGATCAAAGTGGGTGAACGCGTCTGCTTCGCCATGTCCATAGTCGGCAGCCGTCGGCAAGATGATGAGATCGCCGCTCCAGAGCCCTTTGGGATCGCGGGTTGCTTGTTCGAAGAAAGTCGCCTGCGCAACGATTTCGCGCTCGGATACCTCTGCGCCGTAGCGTTTCGCCAGTGCGAAAAAGTCACCCTCTGTTCGCTGCGAACCCGAAACGTGATTCGCCGTGTCTCTTTCCGACCGAACACGTTCGAACTGGTCCTCCAATTCGACCGTCTTACGGGCAAGCCTGGATTTGGCGATTTTAAGATCTTTTGTGCGCAATGAGGTCACAACCAGCGTTCTGCCGAAGGTTGGCGCCACGTCGGTCGGCACCCAGACACGGCAATAATACGTGCCGCCCCGCAACATCATTCGCTCAGGCATTCCAGCCATGCAATCTGCCCCACCTATAACAGCGACTGTTACAACTGGGCCAAATTGCCGAGCGACATCAAAAAACGTTTCACCATCAATCGCTTAGCGAATGATGGTGCCCAGAAGAGGACTCGAACCTCCACTCCTTGCGGAACACGGACCTGAACCGTGCGCGTCTACCAATTCCGCCATCTGGGCTGGTGCGGGCTCATGTAAGCGGGCAAGCGATGTGTGTCAACGCGCTTTTTTCGCGGTTGCTCCGTTCGCCGGCTCAGTCGTCCAGCACTTCCTTGGACGCGACGGTGGAATCGGCGTTGAGCTGGTAGATGACCGGCACGCCGGTGCCGAGTTCCAGCTTTACGATCTCCTCGCCCGACTTGCCGTCGAGCGCCATGATCAGCGCGCGCAGCGAGTTGCCGTGCGCGGCGACCAGCACGGTGCCGCCACGCAGCACATGCGGCTGCAGATCATGCAGGTAATAGGGCCAGACGCGGGCGCCGGTGTCCTTCAGGCTTTCACCGGCGGGCGGCGCCACGTCGTAGGAACGGCGCCAGACATGCACCTGCTCCTCGCCCCATTTCTCGCGGGCGTCGTCCTTGTTGAGGCCGGAGAGATCGCCATAATCGCGCTCGTTCAGTGCCTGGTCGCGGATGGTCTTCAGGTCGCTCTGGCCGACCGCGTCGAGAACGTGCTGGCAGGTCTTTTGCGCCCGGATCAGCGCCGAGGTGAAGGCGATGTCGAATTTCAGGCCGCGCGCCTTGAGCTTCTGGCCGGCGGCCTTGGCCTCGGCGTGGCCCTGCTCGGTCAGGTCGACGTCGCGCCAGCCGGTGAACAGGTTTTTCAAATTCCATTCGCTCTGGCCGTGGCGCACGAGCACGAGGGTTCTCGACATGTTTGCTCCCTTCAGGTTGGGCAAGTTGGCAGATTGGCCGCTCAGCTGAGGCCGAGCACGTCCCGCATCGAATACAGCCCCGGCTTCTTGCCGCGCGCCCAAAGCGCCGCCTTGACGGCGCCGCGGGCGAAGATGGCGCGGTCCTCGGCATGGTGGGCAAGCGTGATGCGCTCGCCGGTGCCTGCCAGCATCACGCTGTGGTCGCCGACCACCGAGCCGCCGCGCAGCGTGGCAAAGCCGATCGAGCCCGTCTTGCGCACGCCGGTGTGGCCGTCGCGGACCCGCACGTCATTGCCGGAAAGCGCGATGCCGCGACCGGCAGCGGCGGCTTCGCCCAGCAGAAGTGCCGTGCCCGACGGGGCATCGACCTTGTGCTTGTGGTGCATTTCGAGGATCTCGATGTCGAAATCGTCGGCGTCGAGCGCGCGCGCCGCTTGTTCGACCAGCACCGCCAGAAGATTGACGCCGAGACTCATATTGCCCGATTTGACGATCGTCGCGTGGCGCGCCGCCGCCGCTATTTTCGCGTTATCGTCGGCTGAACAGCCCGTCGTGCCGATGACATGGACGATGCGCGCCTGCGCCGCGTAGCCGGCGAATTCCACTGATGAGGCCGGGGTGGTGAAATCGAGCACGCCATCGGCCTTGGCGAAGACCGGCAGCGGATCGCCGCTGATCGCCACATCGATGCGGCCAATGCCGGCGAGTTCGCCGGCATCTTTGCCCAGATGGGGTGAATCCGCACGCTCGACCGCGCCGATGACCCGCGCGCCGGGGACAGTGTGGATGGCGCGGATCAGCGTCTGGCCCATGCGGCCGGCAGCGCCCACCACCACCAGGCCCATATCGCCTGCTTCGCTCATGTGCTCCTCACAGCAGTCTTCTTCGCACGCGTGGCCCGGACCGGAGTTTGGATCGGCTCGCGGTCCTCGACAAGCCCCAGTCCCTTCTTGCCCTGGATGCGGTGGAAGCGGGAATAGATGCTGTCCGGGTCGGCCATCAGCGTCGCATGAGTGCCTTCCTCGACCAACCGTCCCTCTTCCAGCACGATGATGTGGTCGGCATTGACCACCGTCGACAGCCGATGCGCTATGACGATGGTCGTGCGGCCTTGCATGACTTGGGTCAGCGCTTCCTGGACGCGCGCCTCCGCCTCGTTGTCGAGCGCCGATGTCGCCTCGTCGAGCAGCAGGATCGGTGCCTGGCGCACGATGGCGCGGGCGATCGAGACGCGCTGGCGCTGGCCGCCGGAAAGGGTCGAGCCGCCTTCGCCGACCGGCGTGTCGTAACCTTGCGGCTGCTGGCGGATGAACTCGTCGGCTGCCGCCTGTTTCGCCGCCTGCTCGATCTCGGCGTCCGTGGCCGACAGACGGCCGTAGCGGATGTTGTCGCGGATCGTGCCCTCGAACAGATAGGGCGCCTGCGCCACATAGGCGATCGACTGCCGCAGCGAATGCTTGGTTACCTTCGAGATGTCCTGGCCATCGACCTCGATGCTGCCCCGGTCGACGTCGTAGAAGCGCTGCAAGAGCGCCACCAGCGTCGATTTGCCGGCGCCCGACGCACCGACGATCGCCGTCACCTTGCCGGCCGCGGCGGTAAAGCTCAGGTCCCTAAGCACCGGCATGTCGGCGCTGTAGCCGAACGTCACATTGTCGAAACGCACCTCGCCGGTGGTGATCCTCGCCTCGACGGCATCGGGTGCGTCGCCCTGTTTCGGCTCCAGGTCGAGCAACTCGTAGATCATGCGCGCGTTGACCAGGGCACGTTCCATGCCCACCTGTGTGCGCGCCAGGCGTCTTGCCGGATCGTAAGCCATGATCAGTGCGGTGATGAAGGAGAAAACCGCGCCCGGCGGCTGCCCAAGATACAGCGCCCGGTAGCCGGAATAGGCAAGCACGGAGGTGATGGCGAGACCGCCCAGAATCTCGGAAATCGGCGACAGCCGCTCCGAGACGCGGGCGATCTTGTTGTTACGCTGCTCGGCCGTGTCCGCCATGATGCCGATGCGGCGCGCCAGCTCGGCCTCCAAGGTGAAGGCCTTGACGATGGCGATGCCTTGCGTGGCTTCCTGCACGGACCCGTTCAGCCGCGAATTGATCAGGACGGATTCCCGGTTGATACGCCGCAGTCGGCGGGTGATATAGACGACGGCCCAGATCAGTGGAGGGCCGATCAGCAGCGAGCTGAGCGACAACACCGGATCCTGATAGATCATCACGCCGACGAGAGCGATCAGCGTGACCGCGTCGCGGCTGATGGAGGTCAGTGTCAGCGACAGCAGATCGCGAACGCCGCCGACATTCTCGCTGACCTGTGCCGCCAGCCGACCGGAACGCGTATCGTTGAAGAAGTTGACGCCGAGCTTCATCAGATGGTCGAAGCTGCGCTTCTGGTAGCGCGCGACCAGATTGTTGCCGATACTGGCCAGCGCGACTGCTTGGCCGTAACCGGCGAAGCCGCGCAGCAGGGAGGCTCCCATGAAACCGGCACAGATCAACCAGAGCATATCGCCGCGTCGTTCGTAGAAGATCTGGTTGATCATCGGGGCCATGATCCACGCCGTGAAGGCAGTGGTGCCGGAAACGATCAGCAGGCAAGAGACGGCGACGACATAGGTCCAGCGATACTCGTTGCCGTTTTCAGCGAGGATGCGGCGGAGCACCGCTGTGACCTCGCCGGGCCGGGCTTTTTGTTTGTTTGGAGCTTGAAGTGTCAAATCGGGAGCGCTTTGTGGTTTTCCGCCTCGTGGGACCGGGGCTGCAAATTCGGCACCCCTCTTAACGCCCTGCGGCCTGATTGCCTATGCCCGCACCTGATTAACTTCGTCGCGGGGGCGCGAGCGCTTCGCTGGCTTTCAGGCCTGCCAGCGCCGGCCCTCCGTCTGGACACCGAACAGCGAGGGGGTCCTGGCATAGGCGGCAAGGCCCAGAAGTGCGGCCAGCGGGTGGGTGATGACATAGACCGGCATGGTGCGCATCATCGCGCTGTGCGGCGCCTTGTCCTCGAAAGCGGCCCGGAAATTGCCGGCTTTCAGCGCCGGCACGATCTTCTGCGCGATGCCACCGGTGAGGAACACGCCGCCGCGGCTCATGAATACCAGAGCAAGGTCGCCTGCGGTGCGCCCAAGGCAGGTGACGAAGATCTCCAGCGCTTCCTCGGCAACCGGATCGGTTTTCGCAAGTGCCGCGGCAGTGATCTCGGCCGGCGTCGTGAAGGGCGACGCCTTGCCGTCCGCCTTGGCCACCGCCCGGTAGACATTGACCAGACCGCGCCCGCACAGGATCTGCTCGCCCGAAACGCGGCCTTCGAGCTTCTCGATATGCGGAAAAACCTCGAAATCGCGCGGTGTGCGCGGGCCGATGTCCATATGGCCGCCCTCGCCGGGGACCGGTATCCAGTGGTGCAGCGCATGGACCAGCCCGGCGACGCCGAGCCCGGTTCCCGGACCGAGCACGACGCGCCCGGCATTGGACTCCGGCGTGCCGCCGCCGATCTTTTCCATGTGCTCCTCGCCGAGCGCGACGACGGCCAGCGCCTGCGCCTCGAAATCGTTGAGCACGACGATGTCGCTCAGGCCGAGGCTGGCGAACATTTTCCTCGGCTTGACGATCCAGGGGCAGTTGGTCAGCTCGATCTCGTCGCCGTCGACCGGGCCAGCCACCGCCAGCACCGCCGAATTGGGACGCACCGACGAGCGGTCGAGCACGGCCGCCTGGATCGCCTCGTCGATGGTGTTGTAGTTTGCCGTCTGGACGATGGTCGGCTCGCCAGCCTCGGAATTGGCGTCGAGCACGATCGAAAAGCGCGCATTGGTGCCGCCGATGTCGCCGATCAGGATCGGAAACCGCAGCAAAGTGTCGTCGTCGCCTGTGCGTGGCATGCTCTCGTCCGTCTCCGGCGCCCCCGACGGCATCTGGCCGTTCTTCCGTTGACTAGCGCATGGGTTTGAAAAGGGAAACGGTTTTCGACCCCGGCGGCGCGCTGAGGCCGGCTCTGCGGCCAAACCGCCACGGTTTCGCAAAAATGCGGCGCTGAACCGATTGAGCCTGCCTATAAGCTGTAAGCTATAAGCTGTGATCGTCAGTTTCTAGGCGGCCGCGGTCTCGGCAGCGGCACGCCGATCTCGGGCGTCGCCGTGAAAGCGTTCATCGTGCTTGGCAAGCCGGCGGCGGCCGGGGTGGCGGGCAACGAGGGCGCTTCGGGTTCGGGCGCGGCAGCCGCGACCGGCACGCCGCCGCCATGGTAGGTCGCCGCCTCGGCCGACGAAGGCCCCGGCGCGTCGAGCACGGCGCGGCATTCGCTCGGCAGGTTCGCCATCGTCATCAGGTCGCGCGCCTTGGGCGCATCCGGGTTCTTGTTGGGGCGCCAGGGCTCCTGCGTGAACCACCAGGCCAGCGGCTTGCCGCAACCGTCATCGTCCGGCGTCGCTTCCTGCGCCTTGCAGCCGGGCGATCCGGGCTGACAGCCGATGCGCATGTGGAAATGATAGTCGTGGCCCCAGAACGGCCTGACCTTGCGCAGCCAGAAGCGGTCGCCCTTGACGGTGTCGCAGAGCTTTTTCTTGATGCCCGGATTGACCAGGATGCGCTCGACCTGGCTGTAGCTCGCCGCCCGCTTCAAAAGCCTTGTGTGCGCTGGCGTCCACAGCGCGTCCTTCACCAGATGGGTCTTCTCATCGACCATCAAGGTGGCGCTCATCGATTCGCGCTGCGCCATCGACAGCGGGCGGCTGGGCATCGGCGTCAGCCAGATGTCGGCGTCGAGCCCGATCTGGTGCGAGGCATGTCCTGTCAGCATCGGGCCGCCGCGCGGCTGCGAAATGTCGCCGATCAGCAGGCCTGGCCAACCATCGGCCGCTGCGTCGCGCGACAATTTCTCGACTACCGCGATCATCGCCGGATGGCCCCAGCGGCGGTTGCGCGACGGCCGCATCACCTGCCAGGTCGGACCGTCCAAGGGAATGGCGACGCCGCCGGCAAAACAGCCCTTGGAATAGAATCCGATCGACTGCGCCGCGGTCGCGGCCGGCAGTTTCTTGGCGCCGAACAGGTCTTTTGCCCGCTCCTCGGCGCTCGCCGGCTGAACGGCTAACCCAAGCACGGCAAGCAGGCCGAGCGCAGCGGCCAACAGGGGCGTTTTGCCGAAAGATGGCCTCATCGCTGTCTTCATGAACCCGGTTCTCCACCGCAATCCCAAGGCCGAATCATAGCACGCCGCGCCCGCGGCTTCGATCGTCAGCGCTTCATCGGGCTGCGCGCTTCGCCGTCACGCCAATCGCCGCTTGCCCACATATGATCGAAGGCGGCGCGGTAGTCGCGAAAGCGCAGGGAATAGCCCGCCGCCTTGATCGCCGCGTTGGCGACACGCTTGTTCTCGCCATAGAAGGACCGCGCCATGGGCGAAAGTTGGGCGGCGTCGAAGGGAATCTCGGGCGGCGGCTCTATGCCCATCAGCGAAGCGGCATAGGCGACGACATCCTGTGGCGGCGCCGGCAGATCGTCGGTGACGTTGAAGATGCCGCCTGTGTTTCCTTCGATGAGCTGCCACAGGGAGCCTGCAATGTCCTCGCAATGGATGCGGTTGAACACCTGGTCTGGCTTGACCAGCCGCCTTGCGGTGCCGTTTTCCAGATTGACCAGCGCGTTGCGGCCGGGGCCGTAGATGCCGGACAGGCGCAGGATCGCCCCCGGTCGGCCGATCTCGCGGCCCAGCTCCAGCCAGTCCTGTTCGGCGGCAACTCGCATCACCGAGCGCTTCGACACCGGCCGGCATTCAGCCGTTTCATCAACCCAGGCGCCGTCATAATTGCCATAAACCCCGACCGTAGAGAGATAGCCGATCCATTCCAGCAAAGGCATTTGAGCGATTGCCGCGCGCGCGGCATTCAAAACGGGATCGCCGGCCTCTTCCGGGGCAATCGAAATCAGCAGATGCGTTGTTTTTCCCAATGCATCACCGATTTCGCCGGTCATCGCTCCGTCGAACAGGAACGGCGCGATACCGGCCTGCCGTAGCGTCTCGAATTTTTCCGGCGAGCGTGTCGTGCCGAAGATCATCGCGGCGCCTTTGTTGGCCCGAGCAAAAGCCCTGCCGGAATAGCCGGCGCCGAAGATGAAGATGTGCTTTTCACTCATGCCTTCGCCCTGGTTGGCCGTGCCAGACGCCATTCGTCGCGCACGGCTTCGTCGCTCTCGGTGTTCAGGCCGGCAGCGGCCCGTTCGGAATATTCGGCGTCCGGCACCAGCCGCGCCAGCGCCCATATTGCCGCGCCCCGCACCAGCGGCGACGGATCGCTGAGCAGCGAACGCACTGCGCCAGACAGCGACGCATCGCCGGAATTGCCGGCGGCGATCAGCACGTTGCGGATGAACCGGTCGCGGCCGATGCGTTTTATCGGCGAACCGGAGAAGAAAGCGCGGAAGGCCGCGTCATCGAGACCCAAAAGGTCGGCGAGCGGCGGCTCGCGCAAATCATCGCGCGCCACGAGTTTTGCTTCGGAAGCCGCCCTGGCGAATTTGTTCCACGGGCAGGCGGCAAGACAATCGTCGCAGCCATAGATGCGGTTGCCGATCTTTTCACGGAACTCATGCGGGATCGGCCCCTTGTTCTCGATGGTGAGATAGGAAATGCAGCGCCGCGCATCGAGCCGGTAGGGCGCCGGAAAAGCATCGGTCGGGCACGCGTCGAGGCAGGCACGGCAGGAGCCGCAATGATCGATCTCGGCGCGGTCGGGCACGAGTTCGGCGGTGGTGAAGATGGTGCCGAGGAACAGCCAGGAGCCGTGTTCGCGGCTGACCAGATTGGTGTGCTTGCCTTGCCAGCCAAGCCCGGCGGCCTCGGCCAGCGGCTTTTCCATCACCGGCGCTGTGTCGACGAAGACCTTCACGTCGCCGCCGGCGCGCGCCACGAGCTTGCCGGCGATTTCCTTCAGCCGACCCTTCATCACCTCGTGATAGTCGCGGTTCTGCGCATAGACCGAGATCGCACCACGATCACGCTTGGCCAGCATGCCACGCGGATCATGATCGGGCCCGTAATTCATCGCCAGCACGATGATCGAGCGCACCTGCGGCCACAGCACCGTCGGTTCGCCACGGCGTTGAAGCGTCTCGGCGATCCAGCCCATCGAGCCGTGAAAGCCATCGGCGACGAATTCGGCCAGCCGCGCCGGCGCCAGCGGGATCGCATCGGGGGTGGTGACGGCGACGGCATCGAAGCCGGCGCGACGCGCCTCCGCGTCGATCAGCGCGCGCAGTTTTGCGGCGTCAGAAGTCGAGGTCCGCATAATGCGACACCGGCGACAGGCCGCGCACGCGGTCGGTCAAAAGCGGCCGGAAGGAGGGGCGCGACTTCACCCGCGTGTACCATTCACGCGCAGCAGGGTGCTCGCGCCAGTCGATCTCGCCGAGATAATCGAGCACCGACAGCGTTGCCGCGGCCGCGAGATCGGCATAGGTGACCCTCGAGCCGGCCAGCCAGTGGCGGGTGCCGGCCAGCCAGTTGGTGTATTTCATGTGCTGGCGGATGTTGGCGCGGGCGGCACGGATCGCGCCCGAATCGGGCGAACCGCCGCCCGCGGTTTCCGGCATCACCGGCTTCAGCACGCGCTCGCGCACCAGATGGCGTGTGACTTCGCTTTCAGCCTTGTTGAGGTACCAGTCGATCAGCCGGCGGATTTCGGCGCGCTGCATCGGGTCTTCGGCGAACAGCCGCTTGTCGCGCTTCAGCACGCCGCGCGTTTCATCGAGATATTCCGATATGACCGTCGCGCCGACGATCGGCACGTCGCCTTCGGCCAGCAGGATCGGCAGTGTGCCTGCCGGGTTCAGCGCCAGGAACTCCTTGCGCCGGGTCCACGGCTTTTCCTCGATCAGAGCCAACTCCTCGCCATACTCGCCGAAAGCGAGGCGGACGAAGCGACAGGTGGCGAACATGGGATGGTGGAAAAGCGTCAGCATGGTTCCGCGATAATAAAGCGCACTGGCGAATCGCAGGGCGCACCGGTAAGTCTTGGCCGCCCGGTTAGCGGGCCGTCAGGGTGTTGCGACCTATAGGGGGACTTGCACGCCATGACAAGCAAGCCGTTCTGTCAGCCGTCACGCCAATGCCGAGGTAGCCATGGAAAGCCAGACCATCGTCGAAGCCCTGCTGCTCGGCCTGCTGGAGGGGCTGACCGAGTTCATCCCGGTGTCGTCGACCGGCCATATCCTGCTTGCCGGTCATTTCCTCGGCTTCCATTCGACCGGCAAGGCCTTCGAGATCCTGATCCAGCTCGGCGCCATCCTGGCGATCCTCAGCGTCTATTTCCGCCGGCTGTGGAAGATGCTGCTCGACCTGCCGCATGACCGGCTGACGCGGCATTTCGCCATCGGCATCCTGATCGCCTTCCTGCCGGCGGCGATCATCGGCGCGCTGGCGCATGATTTCATCAAGACGGTGCTGTTCGAATCGCCGAGGCTGATCTGCATCATGCTGATCATCGGCGGCGTCGTACTGCTGGCGGTGGACCGCATGAACCTCAAGCCGGTCTACCGCGATGTCGAGCGCTTCCCGACCCGGCTTTACCTGCAGATCGGGCTTTTCCAGTGCCTGTCGCTCATTCCCGGCACATCGCGTTCGGGCTCGACCATCGTCGGCGCCCTGCTTTTGGGCGTCGATAAGCGCGCGGCCGCGGAATTTTCCTTCTTCCTTGCGATCCCGACCATGGTCGGCGCCTTCGCCTTCGACCTGTTCAAGAACCGCAACGTGCTGAGCAGCGCCGACCTGCCGATCATCGCCGTCGGCTTCGTCGCCGCCTTCGTCACGGCGCTCATAGTCGTACGCTTCCTGCTCGACTACGTCTCGCGCAAAGGCTACGCGCTGTTCGGCTGGTGGCGGCTAGTGGTCGGCGGTGTCGGGTTGGTGGCGCTGATGATCTGGGGGTGAGGAGTGATCCGCGAAGCGGATCCTACGCTTCGTCATCCACGGGCGGAGCAAGGAGCGTAGCGACGCAGCGCAGACCCGAGGATCCATGCCGTGACGTCGATCGGAGGGTTCGGCGATCGAGAATAGCCATCGCCAAGCTCGCCAAATCCGGCGAAAAGTCTCCCAATTCCTGCACCGTAGAGGCGCTTAGAGGTCGCGGCATGGATCCTCGGGTCTCCGCGACGGAGCTTCGCTCCTGCTCCGCCCGTGGATGACGAATGAAGGAGGGCTGCCCCCTCTAACTCCTTCCGTAAAACGCGTTCTCGACATGCACCGGCCAGCGCCAGGGCAGCACCGCGACCATGTCGAAGCGCATCGACAATCTGCCGTAGTCCGCTTGGCGTGACAGCCAGATGTCAGCCGCGCCTTCTATGCGACGCTCCGATTCGTGACCGATCGCCTCCATGGCTTCCATCAGCGTGCGGCGCGCCTTGACCTCGACGAACAGCACCAGATCGCCGCGCCGCGCGATCAGGTCGATCTCGCCGAAGCGTGTGCGGTGGCGGCGCGCAAGAATCCTGTAGCCCTTCATCATCAGGGCTGCCGCCGCCAGCCATTCGCCGCGATGACCGCGTCGATAGGCTTTCAGGCGGCTGGAGCTCGGGCGCTCAGCCACTGTCGCTTTCTCCAGAAATCTCCCTGAGCTCTAGCAGCCGCCGATAGAGCGCCTGTTTCTGGCCGCCGGTCATTTTCGCGGCTTCCGCAGCCGCCTTGGAAGCCGGCATCTCGGCGGCGAGCGACAGCAGCAGGCGGTCGATATCGGCGGGCTCGTCCGCCTTGGCCTCGGCCGGGCCGACGCAGACGACGATCTCGCCCTTCGGCGTATCGGCCGCAGCATAGTGGTCGGCCAGCGCCTGCAGCGTGCCGGTTCGCATCTCCTCGAAGGTCTTGGTCAATTCCCTGCCGATAGCAGCCTTTCGCTCGCCGCCCAGCGCTTCGGCCATGGCACCGAGGGATTCGGCCAGCCGACGCGGCGATTCGAAGAAGATCAGCGTCGCCGGCACGGCTTTCAGTGCCTCCAGCCGCGTCAACCGCTGCCCGGTCTTCACCGGCAAAAATCCGGCGAACATGAAGGCATCGGAGGGCAGGCCGGATGCGGTCAACGCCGCAAGCGGCGCCGACGGGCCGGGGATCGGCACGACGCGAATGCCGTGGTCGAGCGCCTCGCCGACCAGCCGGTAGCCGGGATCGGATACCAGCGGCGTGCCGGCATCGGAGATCAGCGCCACGCTCTGCCCGGCCTGAAGTGCCGATATCAGCTTCGGCCCGGCCTCGCCGGCATTGTGTTCATGATAGGCCGTGGTGCGGCGGCGAATGCCGTAGCGCTCGAGCAGCACGCGCGACACCCGCGTGTCTTCGCAGGCGACGATGTCGGCCGCGGCCAGCGTCTCCAGCGCGCGCAGCGTGATGTCGGCGAGATTGCCGATCGGCGTCGCCACCAGATAGAGCGCCGGCTCCAATGGCCGTGCCGCGATCTCGGTCTGCCCGACCACATAGCTGCGCTTGCTCGTCTCTGCGGTCACCGATGACTTCTCCATTCAGCCCTGTTTGGCACGGCTGACGCGGGCTTGCAAAAGCTGACGCCGATGTAAGGAATTCGCCTTTCCTTTGCCACAGTGGGGAACCAAACCGGCGTTGGCAGATTAGCCCCCTGATTCCGGAGGAGGACAGGATGGACAGCCTGAAGATACAGGACGCTTTCGAGCCTTACTATGCCGGCCGCAAGCGCGGTGCCGCGCCCACGGCCAAGCGCCCGCCTGCCAAGACCGAGAACAGCCTGACCAAAGAGCGGACCGCGAGCACCTCGCCGACGAAGGGCAGGCATTCCGACAGCAACAAACCAGACAGCACGACGGAGCACTGACCGGACGATGCCCAATCGCTTCGACATCTTCATCACCCGTCTTGAAACAAAGAATGCCCGCAACGGCGCGCAACTAGCCTCGATAGGCGACCAGCACCGCGCCCGCCGCGATAAGGGCGACGCCAAGCCAATTCGCTCCGGACAACCGCTCGCCGAGAAAGGCCGCGCCAAACACCGCCACAAGCACGACGCTTAGCTTGTCGATCGGCGCCACCTGCGCCGCATTGCCGATCTTGAGCGCCCGAAAATAGCAGAGCCATGAGGCGCCGGTCGCCAGACCGGACAGGCCGAGGAAAGCCCAGGTCTTTCCCGAGATTGTAGCCGGCGACTGGAACTGGCCGCTGGCGAGCAGGATGGCACCGAGCACGATCAGGATGATGACCGTGCGGATGAAGGTGGCGAAATCGGAATTGATGTTCTCGATGCCGACTTTGGCGAAGACCGCCGTCAGGGCCGCGAATGCAGCCGAGAGGAGGGCCCAGAATTGCCAGGAGGATACGGTCAGGTTCATGCCGATGGCCTTTGCGGATGGCGTCTCAACCGAGATACCGTGAAACGCGTGCCTTCAGAAGGCTAATCAACTCAAGATCCATGAATTCATACTCGTCAGGTATATCGAGGCAGATAACACGGGCCTTCCTCAGGCTGGCCTTGAATTTCTTCTGCAGTTTGGTGCGGTGCGCCTTTTCCATGACGAAGATGAGGTCGGCCCACGCCACCAGATAATGCGTCAGCGGCGTGTCGGCATCGTGGTTGGTCCCCGCCGAGGCCACCTCGATATCCCGGCGCGTTGAAAACACCTGTTCGGCGGTCGGGCTGCGCAAGCGGTTCTGGCTGCATACGAAGAGGACGTTCTTCAAGGGTTAGCGCGCCAGGTCCGCCACTACGGCGTCGAGCACGATCATACCGGCCGGCGTGGCGCGCAGGCGCGAATTGCCGATCGGCGCTACCAGCCCCTCTCCCTGCAGCATCGACAGTCGCGCGCTCGACAGGCCGCGTCCGGAGAACGCTTCGTAGCGGGAGAGGTCGATGCCTTCGGCGAGCCGCAGGCCCATCAGCAGGAATTCGTCGGCCTCTTCCGAACGCGTCAGGATTTCGCCGCCGGTGACGCCATGGCCCTTGGCCTCGACCAGATTGGCCCAGGTTTCCGGCATCCGCTCGGCGATCGTCACCGTGCGGCGACCATTCTCGACGAAGCGGCCATGCGCGCCCGGCCCGACGCCGACATATTCGCCATAGCGCCAATAGGTGAGGTTGTGCCGGCTCTCGGCGCCCGGCCTTGCGTGGTTGGAGATCTCGTAAGCCGGCAAACCATGCGCCGATGTAATCTCCTGCGTCAGCGCATAGAGGTCGGCGGCGTGGTCATTGTCGGGAATGATGAATTTCTTTGCCGCGTGCAGGGCGTGGAAGGGCGTGCCTTCCTCAATGGTCAGCTGGTAAAGCGACAGATGGTCGGCGGCATGGCCGATCGCCTGTTCCAGCTCCGATGCCCAAGCCTCCGGCGTCTGGCCGGGGCGGGCATAGATGAGGTCGAAGGACAGCCTTGGGAATATTTCCCGCGCGAGGCCGATGGCGTGCAGCGCTTCCTCGACATTGTGCAGCCGCCCGAGGAAGCGCAAATCCTTGTCATCCAGCGCCTGCACGCCGAGCGACACGCGGTTGACGCCGGCTGCCCGGTAGCCGCGAAAGCGTTCGGCCTCGACCGAGGACGGATTGGCCTCCAGCGTCACCTCGATGCCATCAGGCACAGTCCAGTTCTTCGCCACGGCGTCCAGAACCCTGGCCACGGTTTCCGGCTTCATCAGCGACGGCGTGCCGCCGCCGAGAAAGATGCTGGTCACCTCGCGCGGCCCGGTGCGTTCGCGCATCGTTGCCAATTCGGCCTCGAAGGCGGCGGCAAAGCGCTCCTGGTCGACTGGCTGGTGGCGGACATGGCTGTTGAAGTCGCAATAGGGGCATTTGGCCGCGCAGAACGGCCAGTGGACATAGACGCCGAAGCCGGGCGTCCGGTCGAGCAGCATGCTCATGGCGAGCCCAATCTCGCTTTGGCGAACTTCTGGAAGGCGCGAGCGCGATGCGAAAGCGCCGTCGGCTGGCCGGGCTTCCAGCCGTGCTTTTCCTCGGCGCTCATTTCGCCGAAGGTCTTTTCGAAGCCGTCGGGGAGGAAGACCGGGTCGTAACCGAAGCCGAGTTCGCCGCGAGGCGGCCAGACCAGCGTGCCTTCGGCCTCGCCGCGATAATATTCGGCCTCGCCATCGGGAAACGCCAGGCAGATGACGGCGACGAAGCGTCCCTTGCGCTGTTGCGGCAAGGCCGCGCCGACTTCCTGCAACGCCACTTCGGTGCGCTGCATGGCCATGCCGAAATCACGCGAGCCATCCGGGGTCTCGGCCCAGTTGGCGGTGTAGACGCCGGGCGCACCGTCGAGCGCGTCGACGCACAGGCCGGAATCGTCCGACAGCGCCGGCAGGCCGGTCGCCTTGGCGGCGGCGAGCGCCTTGATGTAGGCGTTCTCCTCGAAGGTGGTGCCGGTCTCGTCAGGCTCCGGCAGGCCATACTCCTTGGCCGACTTGGCTTCGAAGCCGAACGGCCCCATCAGGTCGGCGAATTCGCGCAGCTTGCCGTCATTATGGCTAGCGACGACGATCTTCTTTCCGTCGAGAGAATGCATCAAAGGCCCCAGATTCGTGGCTCGGCGAATTCGATCGAATTGCCCGAGGGGTCGCGTATATAGATCGAACGGCCGCCCTGCGGCCATTCGAATTCGCTCTCGATAGCGATGTGCTTCGCCTCGAGATGCGCTTTCCAGCGCACGATTTCGTCGGCGGCCGCCGCAAAGCAGAGATGGCCTTCCCCGACCGTGCCGTGCGGCGGCACCGGCAGCCTGGCGTCGGACGCCGGCGGGATTTTGGTCGCCTCGGCGTTGAAGACGAGCAGCACGCCGGGGCCGCAGCGGAAGAAGAGATGCCGGCCGGCCACCTTGCCGAGGAGGGGGAGGCCGAGGATGTCGGTGTAGAAGGTTTCCGCTGCGGTCAGGTCGCTGACGTAGAGAGCTGATTCAAGGATGGCAGAGGGCATCACGAGGCACCCCCCTCTGCCCTGCCGGGCATCTCCCCCGCAAGGGGGGAGATTGGCTGTGGCCTCGCCGGCATTTCTCGCGCAACGTTGACTATTGGCGAAGGCCAAGACAGCATCTGATCTCCCCCCTTGCGGGGGAGATGGCCGGCAGGCCAGAGGGGGGTGTCTTGGCTCGGCATTCGAAACCTCAGGCCACTGCCATCTGCTGCAAACTCACCAACCGCTGAATGCCTTTCTTGGCCAGGCCCATCAAGTCCGCGAACTGCTCCTCGGAGAAAGGCTCGCCCTCGGCGGTGCCCTGGATCTCGACGATGCCACCCTTGCCGGTCATGACGAAATTGGCGTCGGTGCCGGCCGCGGAATCCTCAATGTAATCGAGGTCGATGACCGGCTGGCCGTCATGGATGCCGCAGGAGATCGCAGCGACATGGTCCTTCAGCACCTTGGCGACACTGGCCATCTGGCGCGCTTCCATCCAGCGCAGGCAGTCATACAGCGCCACCCAGCCGCCGGTGATCGATGCGGTGCGGGTGCCGCCATCGGCCTGGATGACGTCGCAGTCGACGGTGATCTGCTGCTCGCCCAGCGCCTGCAGATCGACCACGGCGCGCAGGGAGCGGCCGATCAGCCGCTGGATTTCCAGCGTGCGGCCGCCCTGCTTGCCGGCCGAAGCCTCGCGGCGCATGCGCTCGCCGGTCGAGCGCGGCAGCATGCCGTATTCGGCCGTCACCCAGCCCTTGCCGGAATTGCGCATCCAGCCAGGCACTTTTTCCTCAAGGCTGGCCGTGCACAGGACATGCGTGTCGCCGAACTTCACCAGGCACGAGCCTTCGGCATGCTTGGAGACGCCGCGCTCGAAGGAGATGGCACGCATTTCGTCGAATTGGCGTTTGGAAGGGCGCATTCAGGCTGCTTTCTTGTCATTTTTCGGAATCTTGGCCGGCTTGTAACCGCATGGGACGCGTGGCGCAAAGGAAAATGGCCTGACGATCTGACGCAGACACCGGGTGATCTCACACAGACACCGGGTGATCTCACAAAGACACCGGGTTGCGCGGGTGCAGTGTAAGTCTATATCGTTGGGCCGGAGGTTTTTGGCCGTATGACCAAGGCAGTCGATCCCGCTTCGCAGTCGCCCGCGCTTCAGTCGCTCGATATGCGTTCCCGCGACATCTTCCGGCGCATTGTCGATTCCTACCTCAGGGACGGTGAACCGGTGGGCTCGCGCAGCCTGTCGCGTATCCTGCCGTCCTCGCTGTCGCCGGCGACCATCCGCAACGTGATGAGCGATCTCGAGCATCTCGGCCTGATCTACGCGCCGCACATCTCGGCCGGCCGGTTGCCGACGCAGGCCGGCCTGCGTTTCTTTGTCGATGCCTTCATGGAGCTTGGCGACCTTTCCGACGAGGAGCGCCGCGCCATCGAGGCACAGGTTCGGGCGTCCGGCTCGGGCGCGACGCTGGAGCACATGCTGACCGAGGCCAGCCAGATGCTGTCGGGCATGTCGCGCGGCGCCGGCCTGGTTCTGGCCGCCAAGAACGAGGTGGCGCTGAAGCACATCGAATTCATCCAGCTCGAACCGACCAAGGCGCTGGCGGTGCTGGTGTCGCAGAATGGCGACGTCGAGAACCGCGTCGTCGAGCTGCCTGCCGGCATCACCGTCTCGCAACTGCACGAGGCCTCAAATTTCCTCAACGCCCATATACGCGGCCGAACGCTTGCCGAGGCGCGGATCGAGATCGCCCGCATCAAGGAAGAGACCAGGGCCGCGCTCGACACGCTGTCGCAGGACCTGGTCGAGAAGGGGCTGGCGGTGTGGGCCGGCGC
The DNA here is from genome assembly GCF_040324155.1 of Mesorhizobium sp. M0011. Taxonomy (NCBI): domain Bacteria; kingdom Pseudomonadati; phylum Pseudomonadota; class Alphaproteobacteria; order Hyphomicrobiales; family Phyllobacteriaceae; genus Mesorhizobium; species Mesorhizobium sp. M0011. The sequence continues at coordinate 65,375 of NZ_JAMYVQ010000018.1, forward strand.
CGACAGTGGCCTGCCGGCACGGCTCATCGTGCGCGGGCGCGCCAATCTGCTCGAAAACGTCACCGCCCAGGCCGACATCGAACTGCTGCGCCATTTGTTCGAGGACATGGAGACGCAGGACGGGCTTATCCAGTTGCTTGACCTCGCCGAGCAGGGCTCGGGCGTGCGCATCTTCATCGGCTCGGAAAACAAGCTGTTTTCGCTGTCGGGCTCGTCGCTGGTTGTCGCGCCCTATCGCGACAAGGATGCCCGCGTCGTCGGCGCGCTCGGCGTCATCGGCCCGACCCGGCTGAACTACGCGCGCATCGTCCCAATGGTCGACTATACGGCGCAGCTGATTTCCCGCATGCTGCGCTGAGCTGATCCAACCGAGGAGACGACGATGGCGCTCGAAGAATTCAAGGCCCGGATCAGCCTGCTGCTGGAGGAGATGGTCAACCAGCCGGAGGACCAGCACGAGATCCAGGAGCAGTTGCGTGAAAAACTGCAGGAAATGCGCGCCATGGGATTGCCGCTGCCGGCTGACCTCGTCGAGTTGGAAAAACGCCTCGACGACGATTTTTACGCCGCCGGGACCTGAGCCGGGAAACCGGAAGCTTCCTCCACCTCATCGTGTGCCGTGGAACGATCGACGAGACCGCTCGTTCCTGTTCTCACGCCCAAACATTGGAGGACCGAATGATGCGTTTTGCCGGCCCCGCAATTTCCGCCGCACTGTTTCTCTCGACCGCTTCATTCGCCCAGCAGGCGGACGATCCGGTGCTCAAAGGCGCGGCCGCATTCGGCGACTGGCGAGCGGACAAGCCGGGCACACGCCGCCTGATCAGACCGGACGATCTGCCTAAGCCCTATGCCACCCGGTCGACCTCGAACAGCGCCGGCGTTGCGGACATGCCGGCAGACGCGAAGCTGCAACTGCCGCCGGGGTTCTCGGCCGAGCTGGTTGCATCGGGCATCGACAATCCACGCGTCGTGCGCGTCGCGCCGAATGGCGACCTGTTCGTCGCCGACAGCGAGGCCAACCAAGTCCGCATCTACCGTCTGGCCGAAGGCAGTGCGAAGCCTGCGCAGGACGGCATCTTTGCCGGCAATCTCAACCAGCCCTATGGTATTGCCTTCTATCCGCCAGGCGCTGACCCGCAATGGGTCTATGTCGCCAATAGCGACAGCATCGTGCGTTTTGCCTACCGCAATGGCGACCTGAAGGCCTCCGGCGATCCAGAAACCATCGTCGACAACATCCCGGCCAATCACCACTGGACCCGCGACATCGCTTTTTCGCCGGACGGCAAGACGCTTTATCTGTCGGTCGGCTCGGGATCGAATGTCGCCGAGGACATGGGCCAGGAGCCGAAGGGCGGACTCGACGCCTGGGCGGCGTCGCAGGCGCTCGGCGCGCCATGGGGATCCGAAGATGGCCGCGCCGATGTGCTGGCCTTCGATCCCGATGGCAAGAGCGGCCGCATCGTTGCCACCGGCCTGCGCAACTGCTCGGGCATGACCGTGCAGCCGGCGACCGGCGCGCTGTGGTGCGTCGTCAACGAACGCGATGCGCTTGGCGACAATGTGCCGCCCGAATACGCGACCGTGGTCAAGGAGGGCGCCTTCTATGGCTGGCCCTGGTACTACATCGGCGACAATGAGGATCCGCGCCACAAGGGTGCGCGCCCCGATCTTGCCGGCAAAACGACCGTTCCCGATGTGCTGATGCAGGCGCATTCGGCGCCGCTCAACATTGCCTTCTACGAGGGGAAGAGCTTTCCGGCTGAATACAAGGGCGATGCTTTCGTCGCTCTGCACGGGTCATGGAACCGCGGCAACCGGACCGGCTACAAGGTGGTGCGGTTGCTGTTCAAGGACGGCAAGCCAACCGGCGAATATGAGGATTTCATCACCGGCTTCGTCGTCTCAAACGGCGAGGTGTGGGGGCGGCCGGTCGGCGTGGCGGTGGCCCTGGATGGCGCGCTGATCGTCACCGAGGACGGCAACGGCACCATCTGGCGTGTCACCCATGGCGACGGTCGTTCCTGAGCGCAACTCGCACAGGCGTGGTGCAATCGAATCCGAGTTTCAGGGAATTCACGCCCGCCGGGCTTTGTGCGATAGGATGCCGTGATAGCAGCGTCGCGCAAGGCCGCAACCATGACCCTCACCGGATTCCTCGCCTACAGCGCCGCTCTCGGCATCGCCGCCGCGATTCCTGGTCCCGGCATCACCGCGCTGGTCGCCCGTGCGCTCGGCTCCGGCTTCCGCTCGTCGCTGGCGATGTCCTTTGGCCTGATGGTTGGCGACATCACCTATCTGACCGCCGTGGTGCTCGGCCTCGCCATCGTTGCACAGAGTTTCGGCATGGTTTTCCTGGCAATCAAATGGCTCGGCGTCGCCTATCTCGCCTTCCTCGGCTGGCGCTTCTGGAACAGCGGCATCACGCCCGAGACCGTCGAGGCCAGAAAAGGCAAGGGCGGCTTGCTGTCGAGCTTTGCCGCCGGCCTGACTGTCACGCTCGGCAATCCGAAGACGATGATCTTCTATCTCGCCATCACGCCGACCATCGTCGACCTGAAAACCATTACGCTGGCCGACTACGGCATTCTCGTCGCGCTGACGGTCGTCGTGCTTCTGGTGGTGCTGGTGCCGTATCTGGCGCTGGCCGCCAAGGCGCGCTGGTTCCTGAAATCGCCGCGCGCGCTCAAGGCGCTGAACCGTACGGCTGCCGGCTTCATGGTCGGTGCCGCTGCAGCGATTGCCGCCCGCCAATAGCGGGCTTTCGGCCAAAGCATTTCGCAAACAGGCCTTTGCGGGAAATGCTTTTCCGAGACGGCACTGTTTTAGACACAGGTCCCACTCGGATATTTTCAATCGACAGTCTATCTTGCGCGGTCGAAGGTCCTATGTTGCCCGCAAATCCACTTGCCTGAAATTCTGGGAGCGAAACCAATGAACAAGCCCACATCAGCCCGCGTGCCCGGCCGCGGCCGCGTCTACGATTCCATCACCGACACGATCGGCGATACGCCTCTGGTGCGGCTCGACAAGTTCGCTCGGGAAAAGGGCATCGTCGCCAATCTCATCGCCAAGCTTGAATTCTTCAACCCGATCGCCTCGGTCAAGGACCGCATCGGCGTGGCGATGATCGAGGCGCTGGAGGCGTCGGGCAAGATCTCTCCCGGCAAGACCACGCTGATCGAACCGACGTCGGGCAACACCGGCATCGCGCTTGCCTTCGCCGCTGCCGCCAAGGGCTACAAGCTGATCCTGACGATGCCCGAAACGATGTCGATCGAGCGCCGGAAAATGCTGGCGCTGCTCGGCGCGGAGCTGGTGCTGACAGAAGGCCCGAAAGGTATGAAGGGCGCCATCGCCAAGGCCGACGAACTGGCAGCGACGATCCCCAACGCGATCATCCCGCAGCAGTTCGAGAATCCGGCCAATCCGGAAATCCACCGCACGACGACAGCCGAGGAAATCTGGAACGATACGCATGGCGCAGTCGATATCTTCGTCGCCGGCATCGGCACCGGCGGCACCATCACCGGCGTCGGCCAGGTGCTGAAGAAGCGCAAGCCCTCCGTGCATGTCGTCGCCGTCGAGCCGGACTCCTCGCCGGTTCTGTCGGGCGGCCAGCCCGGCCCGCACAAGATCCAGGGCATCGGCGCCGGCTTTGCGCCCAAAATCCTCGACACGACGATCTATGACGAGATCGTCAAAGTGTCGAACGAGGATTCCGTGGCCAATGCCCGCCTCGTCGCCCGCCTCGAAGGCGTGCCGGTCGGCATCTCTTCGGGCGCCGCCCTGCAGGCGGCCATCGTCGTCGGCTCGCGGCCGGAGAACAAGGGCAAGAACCTTGTGGTGGTCATCCCGTCCTTCGCCGAGCGTTATCTGTCGACGATCCTGTTCGAGGGGCTGGGGTCGTAGTCCGACGCTTCTTCGTGGCCAAGCTGGCCCGCTGAAAAAATGCCCGTGGCCGCCATCGGCGGCTTGAGCGCGACACCGCTTCCGGTTCATATCGCCCCCGGCCTGCTTTGCGCGGGCCGGGGGAGAATTTCATGTACAAGCTTTATACCCGTCCCGGCAGCGGCGGCTTCGTGGTCGAGGCGGCGCTGGCGCTGGCCAATGTACCATTTGAGCAGATCGACGTGCCGAAGACCGACCGGCCCGATCCCGCCTTCCTCGACATCAGTCCGTTGAACCAGGTGCCGGTGCTGACCCTGCCGGACGGAAGCTCGATGACCGAATCGGCGGCGATCTGAATCCTGCTTGCCGAGCGTCATCCCGATGCCAATTTGGCGCCGGCGGCCGATGCGCCTGCCCGCGCGGATTTCCTGCGCTGGATGGCATTCATGTCGTGTGCTCTATTCGGCGGTGCTGCGTTTCTACTACGCATACCGCTACACGGCCGACCCCGAAGGCACCAAGGCGGTCAAGCAGGCGGCCGTGGCCGAGATGGACCGCGGCTTTGCCGTTCTTGATGCCGCTCTCCAAGGCCGTGACTGGCTGGTCGGCGACCAACTGTCGCTGGCCGACATCTATCTCGTCATGCTGGTGGCCTGGCATCCCGACGTCGATAGGGCGCGCGCGGCCTGGCCTGACATCGAGCGTCTGTGGTCGAAACTGCGCGACCATCCGCTGATGAGGACGCTCAACACATCGCATGAGATGTGGCCGGGCTGAAGCTCAATTTCTGAGCACTGCCCGTTTTCCCTGCAGGAACCGGCGCACCGCCGGGTCGCGCTCGAGGCCGATCGCCCGGTCATAGGCTTCGCAGGCTTGCGGTACCTGACCAAGCCTGGCCAGGAGACCGGCGCGTGCGGCCCAATAGGGCTGGTACTCGTCAAGTCGCTTGTCGTCGCCCAGCACGTAAAGAGCCGCCAATCCGGCCACTGCGCCCTCGGCCTCGGCGATCGCCACCGCGCGGTTTATCGCCACCACCGGCGATCCTGCGATCGAAAGCAGCGCGTCGTAGAGTTCCTGGATCGCCGCCCAGTCGGTGCGGCCGGTCAGCCTTCGTGCCGCATGCGCGGACTGCACGGCCGCCTCAAGCTGGTAGCGGCCGATGACGCCCTTGGCCGCAGCGTGGGAAAGCAGCGCCTCGGCCTCATCGATGAGGGCGCGGTCCCATAGAAGGCAATCCTGTTCCGCCAGTGGCACGAAGTCGCCGGCCGCATCGCGCCGTGCGGTGCGGCGCGCCTCGGCAAACAGCATCAGCGACAAGAGGCCCAGTGCCTCGGGCTCTTCCGGCAACAGCGAAGCCACCAGGCGGCCGAGCCAGATGCCTTCGGTCGCCAGATTGCGGCGGCGCGTTTCGGTGCCCGCCGGGTCGGACCAGCCTTCGGCGAAGGCGGCGTAGATCGCCTCCAGCACCGCGTCCAGCCTTTCGCCGAGTTCGGCCCGCTCCGGCACGCGGAACGGAATGCCGGTTTCACGGATGCGGGTCTTGGCGCGCACCAGGCGCTGGCCCATGGTTGCGGGCGAGACCAGGAAGGCGGAGGCGATCGTCGCGGCGTCGAACCCCAGCACCGTCTGCAGGATAAGTGGCGAGCGTACGCTCGATTCGATCGCCGGATGGGCGCAAGCGAACATCAGCCGCAGCCGATCGTCGGGCAGATCTTCCTCGGTCATGCGTGCCTCCGCCTCCTGCGCAATCAGCTTGAGATGCTCGCGGCCGGCCTCGCTGGTGAGCCGCCGCCGCACCGCATCGACACGGCGCCGCCGCGCCACCGCCAGCAGCCAGGCTTCCGGCTTTTCCGGCACGCCGGTTCGCGGCCAGCGCTCGAGGGCGGCGGCAAAGGCATCGGCCAGCGCGTCCTCGGCGGCGGCCACGTCGCGCGTGCGCGCCGCGAGCCAGGCGACCAGCTTGCCGTAGCTCTGCCGGGCGACTGTCCATCACCGTCATTTCTTGGGCATGTAGTCGGCCATTTCCCAGATCGGCCGCAATTCGACCGTGCCGGTGCTGGCTGCCGGACAGCGTGCCGCCCATTCGATGGCTGTATCGATGTCAGCCGCCTCGATCATGTAGAAGCCGGCAAGCTGCTCCTTGGTGTCGGCATAGGGGCCGTCGATCACGTTGGTCTTGCCGTCAGCGATCCGCACCGAGGTGGTGGCCTGGGTCGGGCGCAGCCTTTCGCCAGCCAGCCACGCACCGGATTTCTTCAACGCTTCGGTATAGGCGCCATAGGCCGCGCTCATCTGCTGGGCCTTCTCGATCGGCGTGTTCGCCAATGCGGCTTCGTCGCTATTGATCAAAATCATGTATCGCATGGTCTTCTCCCGTTTTGCGAAGGCCGCGTCCTTGCGAGGCCGGACGTATGTCGCGCGGCAGTGGCCGATTTCGACAGGCTGCTCAAAAAACTTTCGGCCCCGATGGCTTTTTATGCAAGCGGCCATCTGTTTCCTGATCCCTCAACCGTTCGTCTAACGAGCGCAATTGCGGGTTGGCATTTGCGGCTCGCTGTCTAAACTCGCCCCGGTTCGCATCTAGGAGGCGGTGCGGTCGTCGATATTTTCAGGGAGGAGATCCGATGTTCAATTTCAAAACGAAATTCGTTGCAGCCGGCGCCGTGGCGCTCTCGCTTGGCCTGGGCACCATCTCAGCCAGGGCGCAGGAATTCATCAATGTGCTGACCGGCGGCACATCCGGCGTCTATTATCCGCTCGGCGTGGCGCTGTCGGAAATCTACGGCAAGGGCATCGAAGGCGCACGCACCCAGGTGCAGGCGACAAAGGCTTCGGTCGAAAACCTCAATCTGTTGCAGCAGGGCAAGGGCGAGATCGCCTTTGCGCTGGGCGATTCCGTCAAGCTGGCCGCCGATGGCAATGCCGAGGCCGGTTTCCCCGGCAAGCTCGATAAATTGCGCGGCATCGCCGCCATCTATCCCAATTATATCCAGATCGTCGCCAGCCAGGAGTCCGGCATCAAGACGCTGGCCGATCTCAAGGGCAAGAGCCTGTCGGTCGGCGCGCCTGCCTCCGGCACCGAGCTCAACGCCCGCGCCATCTTCGCCGCCGCCGGGCTGAAATATGAGGATCTCGGCCGGGTCGAGTATCTGCCCTTCGCCGAATCGGTCGAGCTGATCAAGAACCGGCAGCTCGACGCCACGCTGCAATCGGCCGGGCTCGGCGTCGCCTCGATCCGCGACCTCGCCACCTCGGTGCCGATCAATGTCGTGGCGGTGCCGGCCGAGGATGTCGCCAAAATCGGCTCGCCCTATCTTTCGGTGGTCATTCCCAAGGGCACCTATGAGGGCCAGAGCGAGGATGTCGCGACCGCCGCCGTCGGCAATTTCCTCATCACCCGCGCCGATGTCTCCGACGAGACCGCCTACCAGTTGACCAAGCTGATATTCGACCATCTCGACCAGCTTGCCGCGGCGCATGCCGCTGCCAAGGCGATCGACCCGGCCAAGGCGCTCGACGGCATGCCGGTGCCGCTGCACCCCGGTGCCGAGCGTTATTACAAGGAGAAGGGGTTGCTGAAGTAGAGTGGGTGGCTCGGCTATCTGAGATGTACTCGCCAGGCCACAATTCGCTTGTTTTGAAGTGCGTCGGATGAGCGAAATAACCGACGGCAAATCCGCCACCTTCCATCTCCCTGCCGTCGAAGAGCAGGTTGAAGGGCTGCCGCCGGGCTTCGGCGACGGCCTTGCAGGCAAGGCCGCTTTTCTCATCGCTGTCGCCTTTTCCGTGTTCCAGATCTATGTCGCCGCCTATGGCAGCATTCCGAGCCAGGTGGTGCGGGCCATGCATGTCGGCTTCCTGCTGCTGCTCGGCTTCGGCCTGATCGCCAATCTGCGCGCCAAAAGCATGCCGGCCAAAGCCGCGTTCTGGACGCTCGGCGTGCTCGGTTTCGGCACCGGCCTCTACAATTGGGTGTTCTACACCGACCTCATCCGGCGCTCCGGCTTCCTGACCACGCCGGACCTGATCGTCGGCGCTGTGCTGGTGGTGCTGGTCTTCGAGGCGGCGCGGCGGCTGATGGGCCTGCCGCTGGCGGTCATCGCCTTCATCTTTCTCGCTTACTGCTTTTTCGGCAACCATCTGCCGCCGCCGCTCATCCATCGCGGCTATGATTTCGCCCAGCTGGTCGACACCTTCGCCTACGGCACCGAAGGCATCTACGGCACGCCGATCTATGTCTCGGCCGCCTACATCTTCATCTTCGTCGTCTTTGCCGCCTTCCTCGAACGTGCCGGCATGATCGCGCTGTTCAACGATTTCGCGCTGGGCCTTGTCGGCACATGGCGCGGCGGCCCGGCGCAGGTCTGCGTGCTGTCGTCGGCGCTGATGGGCACCATTTCCGGCTCGGGCGTCGCCAATGTGGTGGCCAGCGGCCAGTTCACCATCCCGCTGATGAAGCGCTTCGGCTTCCGCTCGGCCTTTGCCGGCGCCGTCGAGGCGACCTCCTCGATGGGCGGCCAGATCATGCCCCCGGTGATGGGCGCCGTCGCCTTCATCATGGCCGAGACGCTGAACGTGCCTTATGCCGAGGTGGTCAAGGCGGCGATCATCCCGGCGCTGCTCTATTTCGGCGCCTGCTTCTGGCAGGTGCATCTGGAAGCCGGCAAGGCCGGCCTGCACGGCATGGCCAAGGCGGACCTGCCCAATCCATGGGACGCGGTGCGGCAACACTGGCCGCTGGTGCTGCCGCTGGCAGCGCTCATCTACCTGCTGTTTGCCGGCTACACGCCGATCTTCGCCGGCACGATGGGCCTGGCGCTGACCATCGTGCTCATCCTCGGCACGCCGCTGGCGGCGGCGATCGGACCGCTCGCCTTCCGCATCGTCTTCTGGATCGCCCTCGGGCTTGCCGCCGCTTCGTTCATGAAGTTCGGCGTCAACCTCCTCGGCCTGGTGATCGCCGCACTGATCGTTGCCTGCTTCACGTTCAAGGGCGGCCGCGCGACGTTGCAAATCTGCGTCGACTCGCTTGCCGAAGGCGCCAAGAACGCGCTGCCGGTCGGCATTGCCTGCGCCATCGTCGGCATCGTCATCGGCACGCTGACGCTGACCGGCATCGCCTCGACCTTCATCGGCTGGATCATCTCGATCGGCCAGGACAATCTGTTCCTGTCGCTGGTGTTGACCATGGTCACCTGCCTGGTGCTCGGCATGGGCATCCCGACCATCCCCAACTACATCATCACCTCGTCGCTGGCCGGGCCGGCGCTGCTGGAACTCGGCGTGCCTCTGCTGGTCAGCCACATGTTCGTGTTCTATTTCGGCATCATGGCCGATTTGACGCCGCCGGTGGCGCTGGCCGCGTTTGCCGCCGCACCGATGGCTAGGGAAAGCGGCCTCAAGATCGGCATCCAGGCGACCAAGCTGGCTATTGCCGGCTTCGTCGTGCCGTTCATGGCGGTCTATACGCCGGCGCTGATGCTGCAGGACGCCGGGCCAATCGCCGCCCAGTTCGGCTATCCCGCCGAGGTCGCATACATCGTCGCCAAGGCGTGCATGGGCATCGTGTTGTGGGGTGCCGCCGCCGTCGGCTTTCTCGCCCGCCGCATGGCGTTGTGGGAACGGCTCATCGCCTTCGCGGCCGGCGTGCTTCTGGTCGCTGCGGTGCCGCTCACCGACGAGGCCGGCTGGGTGCTGGCGCTGGCCTGGATCGGCTGGCACTGTTTTCGCTCACGGCAGGCCGCTAAAGCATGAGCCTGTGCATCCTGGCCGCCGGCAAGACGGTGACGCTCTCCGTCGCCGCCTTCACTTTGTCCTGGACGCATTCGGTGGAACGGACGCGCTGGGAGGAGGACTGGAAAGTGATGCCTTCCGGCCTGCAGCTGGTCGAGGCCCGGATCAAGGGCTCGGGCGCCGGCATGGAGCCACCGGAAGGCGCGCTGCTGAAGGAGGGTTGGTGGAGCTATGCGCCAGAGATCGACCCACAACGACGCGTTGTGCTCGCCGCTTCCGGCGCGACCGGAGACGGCTGGACACTGTGCACGGTTCAGGGCTGCAGGGAACTGGGCATGGCTGCAGGCGGACCGATCGTGCTGGAACCGTGCGGGCCGGATGGCACGAGCCAACCTCGATAATGCGTGATCGGCCTTCAGAGCAGATGAGAAATCTCGCCGGGAATGCGGAAGCGGCTACCCTCGGCAGCTTCGAACAATGTGGGCCGCGATCACAGCCACCTTGGCAACCCAAATGGACAACGCAGCCGCCAGAAGCCGTCGGTGTTAACGATGAGACGCTTCACGCGCTGCTCTCCATAGCCACGTTTTCTAGCCAAGGAACCGTTCCCGCAGCTCGGGTGCGGGTATCTCGCAGCTGTCCTTCCTGCCGAACAGGGCATAGCGGTTCTTGGCGATGCGATCGTAGAGCCAATCACGCAGCGGGCGCGGCAGCAGCAACAGCGCTTTTGCCGCCCGCCAGGGCCAGCCGAGTTCCGCCATGACGGCGACGAAGCTGTCGAGCCGCGTGAAGACGACGCCGTCGATCAGGACGAGATTGGTTTCGTAAGAGTCCGTGCGCAGTCCATGCTTCCGGAACAGCGTTTCACCGAAGGGCGACTGCGCGGTGGCGAAGCGGAAACGGCCTTGGCGGTCGAGCCTGACCACCATGCGCACGAAACCGGAGCAGAGCACGCAGACGCCATCGAAAACGATCAATGGATGGCGTGCGTCGAGAACTGTTTCGAGGGGACGATTTGACTGGGGTCGACTGGGTTGGGAATGGTCGGTCACGCTGGCCTCGGCTGCTCGTGTCCTATGACACTAAGCCGGCCAGCGTCGGGATCAAAGCCGTGGCGATGTCGCACGGCGCCCGTCGGCGAGAGCGGGACGCTCGGCGCGATAGGTGGTGGCGCGGATAGAGGCGGCGGGCCTGCAGATCCGGCTGTCGTGGCGATTTTCGAAAGCCATGATCAGTGCGCGCCCAGCGAGTTGCCGCGGCGGGCGCAGGCCGGGCCGGGGCCGCGCATGTAATAGCGCTCGGGCCGATAGGTCGGCGCGATGAATTCGCGGATTGCGGCAGCATAGCCGATGAGGTGCGCGAGGAAGTTCATTACCCTGGTCCCTGTCCCGATTTTCGGATGTCCCTTCCGAATTGCGGTCATCATAGCGTCGAGGCGTGAATAGTCGGTGAACGTGATGTTAATATCTGGTCGAAAATGCCTTGCTTCGTGGCTGGATTGCGGCTGATTCGGGGTCTTTCGGTGCAGTTCGTCGGCATTCCGGTCAATGTGACTTTTGCATCACATATGTTTCGTTTGAATGTCGCCCGTGCGCGGTTCTGTTTCAACTTTTGCCGCGCTCGCGAAATTTCCGTGCTGGCGACTTGGCGCCGGGGAAAACGACCCTTTGCATCTGAACGCCCGCGCGGCGGAACTGGAGCGCGGTCCGCCCGTTCTCACCTTCATCTGGTTCTGGAAGGAAGATATCATGGCGCCGCGTCCGGCCTGGAGAGGCTATCTGAAGCTTTCGCTGGTCACCTGTGCCGTCGAACTCACCAATGTCGTCACCCACACGGAGCGGGTCTCGTTTCGCATTCTCAACCGCAAGACCGGCAACACGGTGAAGCGGCTCTATGTCGATGCCGAAACCGGCAAGCCGCTGGGTGAGGACGACGAGATCAAGGGCTATGAACTGGACGATGGTGATTTCGTTCATATCGAGGAAGACGAGATCGAGGCGGTGCAGATCGAGTCCTCGCACACGATGGCGCTGGACGGTTTCGTCGACAAAGCTTCGATCCAGCAGATTTATCTCGACACGCCCTACTATGTCGCGCCGGCCGACGAGGTGTCGGAAGAAGCGTTCGCCGTCATCCGGGATGCGATGGCGGGCAAGAAGATGGCCGGGCTGGCGCGTATCGTGCTCTATCACCGCGAACGGCCGGTGGTGATCGAGCCGCTGGGCAAAGGCATGGTGCTGACGACGCTGCGCTACGACAACACGGTGCGCCAACCGGACACCGTGTTCGGCGACATCAAATCAGTGAAGACCGATCAGGAGATGACCGATCTCGCCGAGCTGATCATCGACAAGAAGAAGACCAGGTTCGACCCCTCGAAATTCGACGACAAATACGAGGACGCGCTGCTGGAGTTGATCCGCGCCAAGAAGGCCGGCCATAAGGCGCCCAAGGCCAAGGCGGCGCCCAAACCTTCCAATGTCGTCAATCTGTTCGACGCGCTGAAGAAGAGCCTGTCGGACTCCGGGTCATCGAAAAAGCCTTCGTCGGCGAAAGCCAAGCCGGCGGCCAAACGCGCCAAGCCGAAAGGCGGCGCGCCCAAACGCAAATCGGCCTGAGGAACCCAACGGATGGCCAGCCTCGAACAATATCATTCCAAGCGCGATTTCAAGAAGACCGCTGAACCGGCCGGCAAGGTCGCCCTGGCCAAGAAGAGCGAGGTCGGCGGCATCTTCGTCATCCACAAGCATGCCGCGACGCGGCTGCATTACGACCTGCGGCTCGAGCATGACGGCGTGCTATGGAGCTGGGCGGTGACGCGCGGCCCGAGCCTCGACCCGCATGAGAAGCGGCTCGCCGTACATGTCGAGGACCACCCGATCGAATATGCGCCGTTCGAGGGCACCATTCCCAAGGGCGAATATGGCGGCGGTTCGGTTATCGTTTGGGACGAGGGCACCTGGACTCCCGAGATCGACCCGGCCAAGGCGATGAAGAAGGGCCATATCAGCTTTGAGCTCAGGGGACACAAGCTGCATGGAGCATGGCATCTGGTGCGGCTGAAGCCGCGTGCGGGTGAAAAGCGCGACAACTGGCTGCTGATCAAATCGGACGATGCCGCAGCGCGTCCTGGCGAGGATATTCTCAAGGAGGCGCCGGAATCGGTGAAGTCCGGCCTGACCATCGAGGAGGTCGGCGAGGGCAAGTCCGCAAAGGGTGAGAAGCCGAAAGTATGGCATTCCAACAAGCCGGCCGCCGGCAAAGCGAAACCCGGCAAACGCCTCGACTTCATCGAGCCGCAGCTGGCCACGCTGGAGCGCGATGCACCGCCGGGCAAGGACTGGCTGCATGAGGTGAAGTTCGACGGCTATCGCATGCAGGCGCAGATAGCCGGCACCGATGTGCGGCTGCTGACCCGGACCGGCCTCGACTGGACGAAGAAATTCGGCAACGAGATCGTGGCGGAGCTGGCCGGGCTGAAGTGCAGCGACGCCATCATCGATGGCGAGGTGGTCGTGCTCGCCGACAGCGGCGTTTCCTCCTTCGCGCTGCTGCAGCAGGACCTGTCGGCGAAGCGGACGCATCGGTTCGTCTATTACGTGTTCGACCTGATGCGCCTCGACGGAAGGGATTTGCGCCGCGAGCCGCTGGTCGAGCGCAAGCAGGCCTTGCAGGAGCTGCTCGGCGAACAGTCCGACAATCCCGCGGTCCGCTTCAGCGACCATTTCGCCGAACCTGGCAAGATCATGCTGGAGCATGCCTGCCGCATGGGCCTGGAAGGCGTCGTCTCCAAGCGTGCCGATGCACCCTACCGCAGCGGCCGCGGCCCGACCTGGGTCAAATCGAAATGCACGGCGCGGCAGGAATTCGTGATCGGCGGCTACCTGCCGTCCGACAAGACCGGGCGCGGACTGCGCTCGATCCTCGTCGGCTTCCACGAGGGCGGCAAGCTGCATTATGCCGGCCGCGTCGGCACCGGTTTTTCGGGCAAGGGCGCCAATGAGCTGAGGGCAAAACTCGATGCATTGACGGCAAAAACATCGCCCTTCTCCACCGCCGTGCCGAAGGGAAAGGGCCTGGTCTGGGTCAAGCCCGAGCTTGTCGGCGAAGTGGAGTTTCGCAGCTGGACCTCGGACCGTATAATACGCCACGCCTCGTTCCAGGGATTGCGCGAGGACAAGGCGGCGGAGGAAGTCGTGCAGGAAAAGCCCAAAGCGTCGACAGGCAAGCCATCGACAGGCGAGAGCACGGCCAAGCCGGCACCGGGTGGCAAAGCCGCTAGATCGATGACGACCACTGTAAAACTCTCGCATCCCGACAAGCTGCTGTGGCCGGACGAAAACATCTCCAAGCGGGGCCTGCTGGACCATTACGCGCAGGTTTGGCCGCGCATGGAACAGTTTGTCGTCAACCGGCCGCTCAGCTTGGTGCGGGCGCCGGACGGTGTCGGTGGCCAGCGTTTCTTCCAGAAACATGCCTCGGCCGGCATGAGCGACAAGATCGCCCGCATGAAGGACCCTAGTGACGGCGAGGAGATCCTGTACATCCGGGATTTCGATGGTGTTGCCGCACTGGTCCAGTATGGCGTGGTCGAGATCCACATTTGGGGGTGCACGATCGATGAGATCCAAAAGCCCGACCAGATCATCTTCGATCTCGATCCCGATGAAGGTGTCGACGTGAAGGCGGTCCGCGAGGCGGCACTTGATATCAGGGGCAAGCTCGACGAGCTGTCGCTGCCGAACTTCGTCAAGACGTCGGGCGGCAAGGGCTTTCACGTCATGGTGCCGCTGAGACCAGCGGCGGATTGGGAGGAGGTCAAAACCTTCGCCCATGATTTCGCCAGGGCGCTGGAGCAGGGTGCCCCCGACCGCTACACGGCGACGCTGTCGAAGAAGGCGCGCACGGGAAAGATCTTCGTCGACTATCTGCGCAACGGCAGGGGCTCGACGACGGTCGCGCCCTATTCGTCACGCGCCAAGAAGGGGGCCACCGTGTCGATGCCGGTGACCTGGGCCGAGATCGAGGCCGGGCTGACGCCGAACGCTTTCCCGATCGGCGACAAGACGACGCTGAAGCAGTTGGCGAAAGCCGATCCGTGGAAGGAGTTTTTCGGGCGGGGGAAGGTGTTGAAGCGGGGGGGAGCCTCGTGAAGGTGTGAGCGAGCGCCAACACCTCAACTCAAAAACACCCTCTCAAACGCCTGCTTGCCCGGCGGCGAGAAGATCACCGCGCGGCTGTCCTTCTCGCGGCGCGCCCATTTCTCGGCAAGGATCTTGTCGAGGATGGCGGCGCCCAGTGTGCCGGCCAGGTGTGAGCGCCGCACGCTCCAGTCGAGGCAAGCGCGGCACACCGGCCGTCGCGGCTTGGTGTAGACGTCGATGCCTATCGCTGCGAAATGCGATGCGGCCGAAGGACCGAGCCTGATCTCCTGTTCGTCGCGGACCAGCACGTTTTTGGCGACGAGCCGATCGAGCATCGTCACCGCCTGCTCGCCAGCGAGGTGATCGTAGCAGACGCGCGCCACGCGCATGGCGCCATCGCGCGGACCCGGGCGCACACGCTTTGGACCGACGGCTTCCGCGACACCTGTGATGGCTTCGATCATGCCCGCCACCTGCGGTCCGGCGAGGCCGTAATAGCGATGCCGGCCCTGGCTCGCCACCGTGAGCAGCCCACCTTCCATCAGTTTGCCCAGGTGCGAGCTGGCGGTCGGCAGCGAGACGCCGGCCTCGAGCGCCAGCTCGCTCGCCGTCAGCGCCGTGCCGCCCATCAGGGCATTCAGCATGTTTGCCCGTGCCGGGTCGCCGACCAGGCTGGCGATGCGGGCGATGTCTGGTCCTTCGCGCATGGTTCGTTCCTCATCGAAGCATCCTTGTCAGATAATCACTATTCTCAGGTGAGATCAAGGAGACGACGATGGCCGCACGAACCGCTTTCCCCTCGGCGCTTCCCAGCCGACAATCGTTCCCGTTCGTCACCTGGTTGCGTTCGCGGCTGCTGGCCCGCTGGTATGACCGTCATCTGCAGCGCCTCGACCTTGCCGAGATCGACGATCATCAGCTGCGCGATCTTGGCCTTACACGGCAAGACGTGCGCCGCGAATGCGCGAAATCCTTCTGGCAGCCCTAGCAGATCGGGCGGCAGGACGTTTCGATGCGGCTCGAACTATTGACGCAATCCCGAGGAGACCACAATGACCATCACTTGCTTCATCCGCTATGAGATCGACCCGTTCGGCAAGGCGGCCTTCGAGGAGTACGCCCGCAACTGGGGCCAGGCCATTCCACGCTGCGGCGCCGATTTGATCGGTTATTACGCGCCTCATGAAGGCTCGGCGACAACGGCCTATGCCGCCTACAACATCGACAGCCTGGCGGCCTATGAGGCCTACCGCGCGCGACTTGCCGCCCATCCCGCCGGCAAGGCAAACTACGAGTTTGCCAAGCGTGAAAGATTCATCCTCAAGGAGGACCGCATGTTCCTGAAGCACGTCTCGGGCCCGCACGCGAAACTGGTGCTGCCGTGATTGCCGTCATCTTCGAGGTCGAGCCGGCGGCGGGCAGGCGCGATGCATATCTGAGCATCGCCGCCGATCTGCGGCCGCTGCTCGACGGCATCGACGGCTTTCTGTCGATCGAGCGCTTCCAGAGCCTGGCCGATCCGAACCGCGTCCTGTCGCTGTCGTTCTGGCGCGACGAGGAAGCGGTCAAGGCCTGGCGCAGCACCGAAGAACACCGGCAGGCGCAGCAGGCCGGTCGTGGCGGCATCTTTGCCGGCTACCGACTGCGCATCGCCCATGTGGTGAGGGATTATGGGCTGACGGAGAGGGACGAGGCGCCTAGGGATAGCCGGGCGGTGAATGGGTGAGTGGTAGCCGATCGCCGCGCCGTCGCCCCCTCATCCGGCCGCTTCGCGGCCACCTTCTCCCCCAGGGGAGAAGAGTTGGCGCCGGCGCTGGTAGTCTCCTCTCCCCTCGGGGAGAGGTCAGCCGAGCGAAGCGGAGGCTGGGTGAGGGGGCGCTTTGCGGTTACGCATTCCCGATCAGCACGCCGGCCGCGAACACCAGGGCGCCGCCCAGCACCACCTGGAAGGCGGCACGCAGGAAGGGCGTCTGCATGTAGCGGTTCTGGACAAAAGCGATCGCCCACAGTTCGAAGAACACCACCACTGCAGCGACACCCGTCGCCGTCCAGAAGCTCGGAATGAGATAGGGGAGCGCGTGTCCGAGACCGCCCAACGTCGTCATGATGCCGACGGTCAAACCGCGCTTGATCGGCGAGCCGCGGCCCGACAGCTTGCCGTCGTCGGAAGCGACCTCGGTGAAGCCCATCGAAATGCCGGCGCCGATCGAAGCGGCAAGCCCGACCAACAGCGTCTGCCAGGTGTCATGCGTGGCAAAGGCAGCGGCAAAGATCGGCGCCAGCGTCGACACCGATCCATCCATCAGCCCGGCCAGCCCTGGTTGCACATAGGTAAGGATGAACTGGCGCTGCTCGGCGCTGGCCTCCTCGGCCTTGACGGCGCCCGGTACATGTTTCTGCTCCAGCCGCTGCGCCAGGGTCTCATGGCCCAGTTCGGCCACCGCCAGATCGTCGAGCAGTTTTCGCGTCGAGGCATCTGCCGTGCGCTTGGCCGCCTCGACATAGAAAAGGTAGGCTTGCCGCTCCATCGCCTCGGCTTGGCTGCGCACGTGCTCGATGCCGAGCGGCCGGACCAGCCAGTCGGGCTTGCGCTCGTAATAACCCTTCACATGTTCGCGCCGGATCAGCGGTATGCGCTCGCCGAACCGCTTGCGGAAAAGCTCGATCAGCGCATCGCGATGGCCATCCTCTTCCTCGGCCATCTCCTCGAACACTTTCGCCGATTGCGGGAAGTTTTCCGTCAGCCCGTCGGCATAGGCGCGGTAGATGCGTCCATCATCCTCCTCGGACGAAATGGCCAGCGCCAGGATCTCCTGTTCGGACAGCGATTCGAAGGGACGGCGGCCGAAGCCGAAAACACGGGAAAGCATGAGGAATTCACCCTAGTTTAGAATAGTTCTAAACTAGGGTTTTGAGCGCCTCCGGTCAATTGCGCGCTCGGTCGCGGTCAAGAATTGTTGAAGCTCGTAAGCCGGGCTGGCCCTTCATTATCAGTGAATGTTCACCTATATAATTTTACCTAACCAGAACAAGGAACCGGCAGATGACGGCAAAACAGCCTCCGCATCCCTATGACCCAAAGCCCGTTCTCGATCTCATCGCCAGCATCGAGGCCGACCTGCAGCGCCTGAAGGGCCTGGTCGAACAGCAGGTCGAGAAATTCGACCCCGCCAATCCCCACAACAAGGCGCCGGATGGCAAACTGACCGAGGAAGGCGTCGAGTGCTGCTACCGCATGTTCGACGAGGGCAAGTCGCGCTACTCGGTCGCCCAGCAGATGAAGATCTCGTTTGCCGCCGCCAGCCACCGGTTCAACAACTGGCGCAAGCTGGGTGGGAGCAAGAGGCAGAGAACGCTGTTGGGGTGAGAACCCGGTTCGCCGCAGGCGAATTGAAAGGTCCGGTGGACCTTTCAAAGGATTCGGACCGGGGAGCTGCCGCAGGCAGCGGGCCCCGGTTGAGACGCTCGGCCATAGCGGAGCGAGACGGCGGCGGGCGTGCCGCCGTGGCGTTGCCGGTTGCCCCGCCAAACTTTGTGACGGTCACATTTTTTCATTGGTGCGCCACATCTTTTTGCGGGCATCATGGGAAGACCCCCGTCCACTGGACCTCACATGACCGCCATATCCCCTCCCGGCATCGCCGACATCCACGCCGCCGCCGCACGTCTCTCCGGCCTGATCGTCGAAACCCCCTTGATCGAATCGCAGGAGCTGAACAAGCGCTTCGGCGGCCGCATCCTGTTCAAGCCGGAGACGCTGCAGCGCACCGGCTCGTTCAAATTCCGTGGCGCCTACAACAAGCTGTCGTCGCTGAGCGAGGAGGAACGCAGTCGGGGCGTCGTCGCCTTCTCGTCGGGCAATCATGCGCAGGGCGTCGCGGCGTCGGCGGCGATGTTCGGCGTCGAGGCGGTCATCGCCATGCCTTCGGACGCGCCGGCGATGAAGATCGCTAACGTCCGCAAGATGGGGGCGGAGGTGGTGCCGTTCGACCGCTTTCGCGACGACCGCATGACCGTGGTTCGCCCTTACATGGAAAGGGGCATGGTGCTGGTGCCGCCTTTCGACGACCCGGCCATCATTGCCGGCCAGGGCACGATCGGCCTCGAATTGATGCGCCAGGCAAAAGTGCTTGGCGTCGACCTCGACGCGGTGATCGTCCCCTGTGGAGGCGGCGGCTTGTCGAGTGGCATCTCCGTTGCCGTCAAGGACGCCTCGCCTGACACCGCGATCTGGGCCGTGGAGCCCGAGCATTTCGACGACACCCGCCGGTCGCTGGCCGCCGGTGCCAGGGTTTCGAACGAGCCCGGCCATAGCTCCATCTGCGACGCGCTGCTGACCGCCGAGCCTGGCGTGATCACCTTCGAGATCAACCGCAGGAATCTCACCGGCGGCATCGCTGTCTCGGACCAGGCGGCGGCGCAGGCGATGCGCGACGCCATGGCCTATCTCAAGCTGGTGGTAGAGCCCGGCGGCTGCGTGGCGCTGGCGGCACTGTCATCGGGCGAGATCGAACTGTCGGGCAAATGCGTTGCCGTGGTGCTGTCCGGCGGCAATGTCGATTTCGGCACTTATGCCGGGATCATGGCGGCTGCTTGAGACGGCGATGTCCAAGGGGATCTGATATGGAGTATCTGGCGACAGGCTCCGCCTTGGATCACTCCACGCGCGCCGCCAAATCGTCGCCGCGCTGAGCATGGTCATCTACCGTCCGCTCACGCGTTCCGAGCTGCCCGACGATACGGCGTCCCTTGCCCGCACCCTCATCGGCAAGATCGTGGTGCGCGAACTGCCCGAAGGCATCGCCAGCGGCCGCATCGTCGAGACCGAGGCCTATGTGACCGGTGACGCTGCCGGACACGGTTACCGGGGGATGACCCCGCGCAACCGTTCGCTGTTTCTCGACGCTGGGCATGCGTATGTCTATCTCGCCTACGGCATCTCCTACATGCTCAATGTCTCGAGCGAGATGCCAGGGGTCGGAACCGGCGTGCTGATCAGGGCGCTCGAGCCGCTCGAGGGCATTGCGATCATGCGGCTCAATCGCGGCATCGAGCGCCTGCGCGACCTGGCGCGAGGACCGGGAAGGCTGGCCCAGGCGTTGCGGATCGATCGTTCGCTCGACGGGCTCGATCTTTGCCGCAAAGGCCAGCTATGGCTCGCACGCGATGATCATGAACCCGACGAAATAGGGGAAAGCGTCAGGATCGGCATTTCGAAAGATGCGGACCGCCTGCTCCGATTCTATGTCAGAAAGAGCCCGTTCGTCAGCGGTCCAGCTTCGCTCAACGGCTAGACGACAACCGTCTCGCTGCTCTGTTCAAGGGCGCAGGACTACTTCTTTTTCTTGGCTCGTTTGTGGCTCCGTTTCAGATGCACTTCGGCCTCGTCTCTGCGGAGCTTCTTGTCTGCTCGATTCAGGGTTCGCGGGATCGCGTCGCGCAGAGCAACTAGGGCACTCATTTCCATCAGACTGTCCAAATCTCTTAGCCGGCCAAGAAGTGCACCGGTGATGCGAACCAAGGTGTAAGCTGTGTTCTGACCAGGTTCTACAAGTCCGGCATTGCTTCGCCCCGCGATCGGTATATTGGCACCCATATCCGTAAGACGAAAGAACATGCCTCTGGCCCCTGCATGCACGTTGAAGTTTGCTAGCTTATAGTAGGTGTTCATCTCCGATTGGTCTGCCGCCGCTTGCAATTTCTTGAAGTCCGGCTTCTTGTCCTTAAGGTGGTCAGCAGCCCAGCCGTAGTCGTGGCGGAAGCTCTGACCGTGGCGTCTTATCACGCCAGCATATGCTTCCTCGATATTCTTTCGCTCGCGCGGCCCGATTGGTGCATAGCCAAGTGGAACCTGCTTATCATCCCAGTCGTCCGCCTGCTTCTTCACTTCGACGACGTCGTGATCAATGAAGCGCCGCGCCAACTCTTCGTCACCGTCTTCGATGAGTGTCGCTACCACCCCGATCTCGTGTAGCGTTCGCCATCGAGCCATCGCACCGTCAGCGAAGCCGTTTTCCATAAGAGTAATAATTTCATCCGCCACTTGGCAGGCTCGAACATGCAGCCGCACCAGAACGAACCTGCGATTGATATAGTTCCTTGACTTCGATCGGTGATATCGTTTGGCGGTGTCATGTCCGATCCCCCGGACCATGGTGAGCAACATGCGCAGGAGCTGCAGCCCTTCGCCCCAGCGCTCCTCAAGCCGCTCCTGAAACTGATCCATCTGGAAACGCTCGATAGCGCCGTCAATCTCCCAGCTTTTTTTCATCGCCTTAAACAGGTGCGCGCCACCCATTGCTACCGTCGACTGAACGACCTCGGGTATGACCGACTGCATCCGCGTCGCGAAGTTCTCAATCTCTTTTTCGTCCGCGTCGTCGAAGACGAGTTTCAGGTCGCGCAGCTCGTCTGACTTCTCAATATCCCCATCACTCCACGTAAAGTCTTCATCTTTGCCGCTGAGAAGGCGGTCAAGAAGAACCTCGAAGGCGTCTTTGGGAAGATCAATGCTTTGCTCTTTGAGCTTGCGCTCCAAGATCGGCTGCAGTGCCAGCCTCGGTAGTCGAGAGATTTGCTCCTGTAGCGCCTTCTGGATCTTTCCCATTCTTACATCATAGGCGTGATCCTGATTCTCTGGAAGGATCGCTAGTCAAACGTGGCCGCTCAAAGGCGATAGGTTCCAACCTTAATCCAGCGTCCGCCTGAACCGCACCAGTGCCACGCCGGCAAACAAGGCCACGAACACCACCAGCCAGCCGATCTCGTCTGCCACCGCCGGTAGTTCAGCGCCCTTCAGCATCACGGCGCGGGTGATGCGCAGGAAATGCGTCAGCGGGAATATCTCGCCGAAGATTTGCGCCCAGTCCGGCATACCGCGATAGGGGAACATGAAACCCGACAGCATGATCGACGGCAGGAAGAAGAAGAAGGTGAGCTGGAGCGCCTGCATCTGCGTGCGGGCGACGGTCGAAATCGTGTAGCCGAGCAGCACCAGCGCCAGCACGAAGATCAGCACGGCGGTCAACAGCAGCGACATCGACCCGGTGAAGGGGATTGCGAACAGCAGCTTCGCCGCCGCCAGCACCACCACCACCTGCACGCCGCCGACCGCCAGATAGGGCAGCACCTTGCCCATCATGATCTCGAGCGGGCTGGACGGCATGGCGAGCAGGTTCTCCATCGTGCCGCGCTCGGTCTCGCGCGTCAGCGCGATCGAGGTCATCATCACCATGGTCATCTGCAGGATGACGCCGAGCAGGCCGGGTACGATGTTGTATTGCGAGATGCCTTCGGGATTGTAGCGCCGGTGTACGACGACATCGAGCTGACCCTTGGCGGCCTCGGCGGCGGCTTCCTGCGTGCCTTGCGCCCTCAGCAGCGCCTGGCTGGCGACGGTGCCGAGCGTCGAGATGGCGCCGCTGGCCACCGCCGGGTCGGTGGCGTCGGCCTCGATGAGTATCTGCGGGTTGTTGCCGCTCTCCACCCTCATGGCGAAATCGGCGGGGATGGTGACGACGAAGGCGACGTCGCCGCGCGATATCAGGAATTCGGCCTCGGCGGCGCTTTGCGCGACATGGTCGAAACGATAGTAGCCGGTGGTCTGCAGCGCCGCGACAATGGCACGCGTGTAGGGATCGTTGCTCGTCGCCACGAGTGCCGCCGGCAGGCTTTTCGGGTCGTTGTTGATGGCGTAGCCGAAAAGCACCAATTGTATCAGCGGCACGCCGAGCATCATGGCGAAGGTGATGCGGTCGCGCCGCATCTGGATGAATTCCTTGATCAGCAAAGCGCCAAGCCGGGCGAAGGAAAAGACGCTGTTCATGCCATGTTGTCCTTCGACCCGGACATGAACTGGATGAAGACGTCCTCGAGGCTGGTTTCGCCGGGCGAAACTTTCACGCCCTTGTGCTCTTTCTCGACGTCGGCGAGTGCGGCTTCGAGCTTCTTCTTGTCGGAGCCGACGACATGCAGCGTCGCGCCGAAAGGCGCCACCTGGTCGACGCCGGGGCGGCCCTGAAGCGCTTCGGCGACCTGATCGAGCCGCGGGCCCTGCAGGACGAACGTGGTCAGCCCGGCATTTTTCACCACCTCGGCGACCGTGCCGGTGGCCAGCATCTTGCCGTAGGAGATATAACTGATGCGGTGGCAGCGCTCGGCTTCGTCCATGTAGTGGGTGGAGACCAGAACGGTCAGCCCGCCGCTGGCAAGGCGATGGATCTCGTCCCAGAACTCGCGCCGCGCTTTCGGGTCGACACCGGCCGTAGGCTCGTCAAGCAGCAGCAATTTCGGCTTGTGCATGATGCAGGCGGCCAGCGCCAGCCGCTGCTTCCAGCCGCCCGATAAGGTGCCGGTCAGCTGGTTGCGGCGCGACGTCAGGCCGAGGTCCTCCAACGTGCTCGCGACATGCTCTTCGACCGGCTTCAGCCGGTAGAGCCGCGCCACGAATTCGAGATTCTCGCCGATCGTCAGATCCTCGTAGAACGAGAATTTCTGCGTCATGTAGCCGACTTCGCGCTTGATGCGCAGGCTGTCGGTGCGGATGTTGAAGCCGAGCACCGTGCCTTCGCCTTCGTCCGGCGTCAGCAGGCCGCACATGATGCGGATGGTGGTGGTCTTGCCCGAACCGTTGGGGCCGAGAAAGCCGACGATCTCGCCCTCCGCGACCGACATCGTCACATGGTCGACGACGGTCTTGTCGCCAAAGCGCTTGACCAGGCCGTGGACGTCGATGGCGTTCATCTTGCACTGTCCGCGAGATCAACATCGACGATCTGGCCCGGCTGCAGCGGGCCGGCATCGCCCTCCGGCCGCGCCTCGACCAGGTAGACCAGCTTCTGCCGGTTCTCGAGCGAATAGATCACCGGTGGCGTGAACTCAGGATCGGGCGACACGTAGCTGACGCGCGCCTTCACATCCGGGCCGCAGCCGTCGCAATGGACGCCGAGCAAGGTGCCGACCTTGACCGAGGAGAAGGCGCTCTCCGGGATGTAGACGCTGAGCTTGACCGCGCCGTCGGGCAGGATCGAGATGACAGGCGCGGTCGGACCTGATGTATCGCCCGGATTGCGGATGACATCGTTGACGCGGCCCGGCGAAGGGGCTGCCAACACCCGTTTCGACAGCCGCCACTGAGCCTGCTCCAAGGTAGCCTGCGCCTGCTTGACCTGATTGTCGGCGGCCTTGATCGTCTCGGGGCGTGCCGGCAGGCCGCCGACGGCGAGATTGGCATTGGCCTGGCCGACCTGCGCGTTGGCCGTTTCGAGCGTGGCCGACGCGGTGTCGAAATCCGCCTGCGTGCCGGCACCGCGCTTGAACAGATCGGCGGCGCGGTCGTATTTGCGCTTGGCGTCGGCGGCCTGGGCGCTGGCCATGTCGACCTCGGCCTTCAGCACGGCGATCTCTTCCGGCCGCTTGCCGATCTGCAGGTCGGCCAATTGCGCCTGCGCCTGGGCAAGGCCGGCCTGCGCCTGCGCCACCGCGATCTTCGCATCGGCGCTTTCCAGCGTCACAACGATGGTGCCGGGCGTGACACGGTCGCCGCGCTTGACCGTGACGGTCTCGACCTGCGCCACCTCGATCGGCGCCAGAAGCACGTAGTCGCCTTCGACATAACCGACGGCCAGCGGTGCTGCCGGGGCACAGGCCGAGAAGAGCTGCGCGGCGAGCGGCAGCGAACACAGAAAGCTCATGGTCTTTGCCCCTTCATGCTTTGCTCTTTTTGGAAGCCAATATGGCCTTGAGATTACCCGATGTGACCGCCACCACCTTGGCCGCCTCGGCGGCGCCGATGTCGTTCCAGCCCATGCGGCGCATCACCGCCTCGCGGCCGATGCGGAAATAGATGACCTGGCCAATGAGCGTGAACACGGTGAGCCTTGTGGCCTCGCTTTCGGCGGGCTCGCCGGTTGCCTGTTCCCAGAGTTGGCACAGCCGGCGATGGCTCGGCTCGAAGACACCGTCATAGATACGATCGAGGGCTGCCGTTGGATGGGAAAGTTCGCGCAGGATGAACTGCACGATCTCGCCGGCCTGCGGACTGGCCACGACAAAGCCGACCATTCGCTCCAGCGCCGCGAAGAGCTGCGCCTGCGCTGCCTCGGGACCGACCGGCGCGGTCGCCTGCGCGTTGCCGAGCGCCGGGCCGGCGACCGTCTGGATGGTCTCGACGATAAAGTCGGCGGCGGCCGTGCGAAGACCCTCCTTGCCGCCGAAATGATAGGCGATCGAGCCGATATTGGCTTGCGCCTCGGCGGCGATCTCGCGCGTCGAGGTGCCATCGAAGCCCTGCCTTCCGAACAGCTTCAGCGCCGCCTGGACAAGGGCCGCGCGCGTCATCTCGGCGGGAGATGCTTCGCGGCGAAGGTTTTTGGCATCGGGCTGCTTGATCATTTCGCGACTTTAATCAATCGATTGATTAAAGTCAATTCACGAACGTCAATCCGTGTATGTCATCGTCTTGCCACGGATAGCGGCAACCGCTTTAGTGCGCGGCCATGGGTAAGGAAGTCGAACGAAAATTCCTGGTCACCAGCACCGCATGGCGGGAGCTGGCCGAGGCGGATATCCGCATTCTCCAGTTCTATCTCGCTGCCGGCCCCGAGCGCACGGTGCGCATTCGCATCAGCGATGGCACTTCCGCCAGGCTGACGCTCAAATTCGGCAGCAAGGCGCGCGAACGCGACGAATTCGAATATTCGATCCCGCTGTCGGAGGCGGTGGAGATGCTGGACTTCGCCATCGGACGTGTCATCGAGAAGACACGTCACCATGTTAGGCACCGTGGCTATCTCTACGAAATCGATGTCTTTGGCGGTCCGCTTGCGGGACTTGTGATCGCCGAACTTGAGACGCCGGAGGACGTGCCGGACGAAATGCTGCCTGACTGGCTCGGCCGCGAAGTCACCGGCGAGTCAAAGTTCTACAACGCGTCGCTCGCCCTTGGGGGGATACCGGAGATCGCCGCATGAGCCTTCGTATCGATCCGCGCCTGCCGCTGACCGGCGAGGTCAGGCGTATCCTTGCCGAGGAAATCGGCAAGGCGCTGCATCACCTTGACGCCGCACGGAGCCGCCCGGAACAGGCGCTGCACAAATGCCGCAAGCGACTGAAGAGCGCCCGCGCCCTGCTGCGGCTTGTTCGTTCCGGCGACGAAACGTTCTGTGAGACCGAGAACCAATGCTATCGCAATGTGGCCGGCCTGCTTGCCGGTCCGCGCGAGGCGACTGCGCTGATCGAGACCATCGACCGGCTGGCGGCGAGCTTTCCCAAGGAGAGCGCCGACGATGGGCTTACTGCTGCGCGCGACAGGCTGATCGCGCGCCAGCATGAACTGCACGAAGGCAGCGGGCTCGAAGCGGCGATCGGCGCGGCGACCGCCGCTTGCGAGGATGGCCTCAAACGCATCGAAGCGCTGGCCTTGCCCGACCAGCCGGAACAGGCGGCCGACGTGCTTGCCGAAGGTGCCCGCGTCACGCTGCGCCGTGCCAGGAAGGCGCTCGACAAGGCCGGATCGCGGGGCGCGGCCGATGATTTCCACGATTTGCGCAAGGCGGCCAAGACCCACGGCATGCATCTGTCGCTGCTCGGCAGGCTGTGGCCGACACCGATCAAGGCCCGGCGCAAGGCGGTCGACGAACTGGGCGAGCGGCTGGGCGACCTGCACGATGTGCTGGTGATGCGCGCGCTGCTCGAGGCCGACGACCAGCCGCTCGGGCTGCCCGAGGACACGAAACTTCTGGGCAAGCTGTTGAAACGGTCGGAGAAGCAGCTGAAGAAGAGCTGCCTTGCTGAGGCGGCCGAACTGTTCAGCGACAGTCCCAAACGCTCGACACGCAAACTGGCCCGCAAGGCGCGTGACGATCTGGCTGCGCCGCCGGAAGAGGCCGCTGCGACGGCAAGCTGACTTGGCGCCTTCCTCTCGGTCCGGACAGGGGGAGGAAAGGCGTGCGCTAGCCCTCATTACCCGCCCATGCTAATCGCCATGGGGCATGACCGAGCCCGGCGACACGCTTCTGGATCGACTTGGCCGCTGGCTTGCCGGCCGGCTGCAGGAAGAATCCTCCGGCTACGAGCCCTACACACCGTCCGATGCCGAAACGCTGCGCCGCACGCTTGAGCCCGGCGACATCCTGCTGATCGAGGGCAACCAGAAGATCTCGGCGGCGATCAAATACCTGACCCAGTCGACCTGGTCGCATGCGGCCTTCTATGTCGGCGACGCCTTGCCAGAGCCGCAAGACGGCTCGGAGCGGCCGCGGCTGATCGAGGTCACGATCGGCGAAGGCTGCGTCGCCGTGCCATTGTCGCGCTACCGCACCTACAACACCCGCATCTGCCGGGCGAGCGGGCTGGCGCCGGAGGATCGCGACAAGGTCGTCGCGTTCATGATCGGCAGGCTCGGCCTGAAATACGACCTCAAGAACATTTTCGACATGCTGCGTTTTTTCTTCCCGACACCGCCGGTGCCGGTGCGCTGGCGGCGCCGCATGCTGGCCTTCGGCTCCGGCGACCCGACACGGGCGATCTGCTCTACGCTGATCGCCGAGGCCTATGGCCAGATCCGCTATCCGATCCTGCCCGAGATCACCCGTGCGCCCGGCCGCGCCTCGGCGCAGTCGAATTACTCGCGCAAGGAGATCCTGCACATCCGCCACCACTCGCTCTACACGCCGCGCGATTTCGACCTGTCGCCCTATTTCCGCATCGTCAAGCCGACGCTGGAATATGGTTTCGACTACCGGGCGGTGACCTGGGATGACAAGGTTGCCGATCCCGGGGCGAAGGCCGCCGAATAGACGCGATCAAATGAGTCCAACCGCGTGGACGGCCCGGGAGCGCGCCGGTCGGCGGCGCTTTGGCGTCAGTGCTTGCAAGCCGCAGCGCGCACGTCCGAGGGAGTAGCGTCATAACGCCGACGGAACGCCCGATTGAAATAGGAAAGGTCGTTGAAGCCGGCCTCGTAGGCGATCGCGGTGATGCTGCGTCCGGCATGGCGTGGATCGCCGAGCATGCGATGGGCGCGCGCCAGCCGCTGGTTCATCATGAAATCAATCAAGGATGTGCCATCGCTCTCGAACAGCTTGCGGACGTAGCGTGCCGACAGTCCGTGGCGGGCGGCGACGTCCTGCGCCGACAGGTCGACATGGCCACCATGCGCGACGATATCGGCCTTGATGGCGCGCAAGCGGGCAACGCTGACGCCACGGCCGCGTGCGATCTGGGCCGCATCCCTGGTCGCGCCCATGGCGAGTGCGGCAAGGTCGAAGACATGCGTCGCCGCAAGGTGGCAGGCCTCCGCGGTCAACTCGTCTCCGACCTCCTGGATCGAGCTGATATAGTCGAGCAACAGCCGCATCGCCCCGCTCTGGGTCGGCAAGGGCCGCATAAGGACCGCGGCCGGATCGCCGATCAGAGGCGAAAGCTGCTTGCGCGAAAAACTGAGATTGACGAAGCGGAACCCGCCGGCGCCGATCAGGTTGAGGCCAACCTCTTCACCGCTCATCATGAGCGCCTGGCCGCTGCCGACCGCCTCCTCGCGGCTGCGATGCTTCATCACACTGCCCCCGTCGAGGGCCGCCAGAAGAACGAAGTCGTCGTTGTCGATCAGCGACGACGTATGATGCACCCGGAATTCCGATGAGCTGCCGGTGGCGATGCCGAGGCCCGGCAACGCGCGCACCCGCATGTCGATCTGCGCCGGCGCCAGCGGATCGAGGTCCACCCTCAGAACGGTGCGGCCGTAAACCTCGCGCGTAATCTCGACGCGATCCCGCTCCGGAAACATCTCCGTCGCCAGCCTGAACGAAGCTGACGGCCCCATCGTCGCAGTCATCGACACCCCCATGCCCAAGAGCGCGGTCATATGCGCCGCGGCCTGCAAAACGTCAATCCCGGGCCGTTTTGGCCGCTTTCAGTGCCGTTCTGTCCAAGCTGACCCCCTTCGATGCCCCTAGTTTGCGGCGCGATTCCAAAACCGGAACCGCATTGGCGGCAATCCAAGGGGGCACGATGTTTCATTTGCAATTGTTCAAGACGCTGTCGGCACTGGCCGCGGCGGGCTTCAATCCGCGCGTCTATCTGCTGTCGATCGCCTTGGGCAACACGGTGACCGATCATCGCGAGGCCAAGCTGCCGCCGCGCGCTGCCCGATGATGAGCAGCACCATGAAAAAGAGCCTTTTCCTGGCCCTTACCATTGCCCTGGCGGGCTGCCAAACGGGCCAGGTCGACAGCAACCCGGCATCGATCGCGAGCGCGGCCGGCAGCAAGAAGGCCCAGAACGAACCGACGACGGAAACGGCCTGCGCCGATGCCGCCAGGAAGGCGGCGAAGGCGCAGACCAATGCGGCTCTGCTCGGCGGTGTCCTGTCGATGGCGGGGGGTCTTGGCGGTCTGGCTGGCAATGGTGGGGTCATTGCCGGCCAGGCCGCCTCGATCGGCGGCTCGGTTCTGCAGTCCCAGGCGACGAGCAGTGCCCGGGCCGGCATTGCGGAGGATTGTTATGGCTGAGCGGCGTTTCGCAGCCATGCGCCGGCTGGCCGGCGCGCTCGCACTTGCCGGCATGATCTTCGACAGCCCGCAGGCCTTGGCGCTGACAGCGCGGGATGCGTCGGCGGTCGTCGGCCTGATCGAGGCCTTGCAGCCCGAATTCGGTCAGTTCGCCTATGACGAGGAGATCGCCGCCGACTGGTACGAGCGCGATGCCGCGGACAGGGGCTTGATCGACACAGCCGGTTTCACCGCCGACAGCTGGAAGATCGCGCTTGGCGAGACCATGCGCGGGTTCCTGGCGACGATGCCGGTCGCAGAACTCGATGCCATTTTCGCCAAGCTCAAAAATGCCATATCCGGCATGAAGGAGCTGACCGACGCACAGAAGACAGAGACCATCGCCGCCATCGACGAAGAGGTCGAAGGGTTGATGGCTTTGCGGGCCGAGGGCGACCCCTTCGCCGATGTCGTAAGGCCGCTGACGCCAAAAATCCGCAGCCTCATCCTCGGCCCGGCGATGGGGCGATAGGATGTTGGGCAACAGGAAACGAGTGGTGGCGGGAAAAGCAACTCCGAGCGGCGGCCTTGAGGCCGAACATCGCGGCATTTTTCCAACCACGGCACGTGTCAGGCGGGGCAGCCCGATCGCGATGCTTATCTGCCTGCTGGCGTCCAGCTGCAGCCAGACGGCCGCCAGCCCGCCGATCACGCCAGAACAGCATGCGCAATTGGCGGAGCTGGCGGCCGGCCCGGACTCGCCGGAGGGCCTTGGCGAGGCCCTGGCTGCAGTCGAGGCGACCAGGAAAATGCAGGACTGCAGGGCCAGCATGAACGAGACGGCCGGGCAGATGAAGATGATGGGCGCGGTCAATGGCGCGGTCGGCATCGCCGGCCGCATGGCAGGCCCAGGCGGCAAGACAGCGGCGAAAATGGTGGCCATCGGCACCGCCAGGGCCGTGCGCGGCAAGCTCAGCCGCCAGATGCAATCGTGCTGAGACGATTGGCCGATCAGGCCGGCAGCGGCCGCCGTGTCTTGGCGGCCGGGTCGGTTGCTCTCGCACCGGCATCTCGCGCGTGCGGCCCGATCGGCATGATCGCCGGGAATGGCGTCGCGCCAAAGGCAAACGTCCATTTGTAGCCGACCAGCCCGTCTTCCGGCGTCGTGTGCTGATCGTGATGGGCCAGCAGTTTGGCGCGATCGGCGAGGTCCTGCGCCTCGCGTCGCACCATCTCCGCCGTCTCCGGCCGCATCCGCCTGCTAAAGCTGACGAAGGTCGCTTCCTTGTCGATATGGGTGATCGCCCAGCCGATGAAGTTCTTGTTGGTCATCTCGAACAGCGGCCGCAGCGGCCCTTCGAAATTCCACTGGATCGGCGTCTCGACAAGCAATCTCGCCGTGAGCCCGCGGCCGAGCGCGATCAGGCCGAGCTCCTCGAGATCGCGCAGATAGAGGAACATCGAGGCTTCGCTCAGGCCTTGCGAGCGCATGATGCCCTCGGGCGTGAATTTTTCCGACAGCATGACGAAAATGAACAGCAGTGCCGGCCGGCCGGCGAGCCTGCGTTCGATCTCCGGCGCGATGTGGTTGACCGGCCCTGGCCCCCGGTTCATCGAGCCGAGCACGTTCTCCAGCTCGACACCGGCGGCAGCGCAGATCTCCACCAGCCGGTCGAGCTTGCAGTTGCGCTCGTGGAAGATGCGCTTCACCGTCGGCTCGGAAACCCCCATGCGTTCGGCAAGCTCGCGATAGGTGACGCCCTTCGCCTTCAGCGTCCGCTTCAACGCGTCGAAGATAAGGCCGTTCATGGAATGCACCTCTTGCCGTGGGTTTCGTATCGACTTTCGATACTAGCGGTTATCGGCCTTTCCGGAAAGTATCGAAAATCATAGCTCTCCGCCGTCATCACAGGAGAGCAGCCATGAACACCCTCGTCACATCAGCCTTTCTCGCCGTCATCGGCATCGCAGCCGCGCCTGCCGCCGAGGCTGGAGAACTCTGGCGCGCCACCGGCCTCGAACAACCGGAATCGGCACTGTTCGACGCAGCCAACAATCGCCTTATCGTTTCCAACATATCAGGCAATCCCGGCGAGGCCGACGGCAACGGCTATCTCAGCGTGCTGTCCGTGGACGGCAGGACGGTCACCCGGCACTGGACCGACGGCATGGACGCGCCCAAGGGTATGGCGATAGCGGGCGGCAAGCTCTATGTCGCCGACATCACCAAGGTTCGCGTCGTCGACCTCGCTAGCGGCAAGCTCGTCGCCAGCATCACGGTACCGAACGCTGTTTTCCTGAACGACATGACATCGGACCAATCAGGCAAGGTCTATGTCACCGATATGCTGGCCGACGCCATCTACCGCATCGACAGCGACCGGCCGGAACTGTTCGTCAGGGACCCGATGCTGGCTTCGCCCAACGGCGTCTTCGCCGATGGCGACAGGCTGATCGTCGCCTCCTGGGGCAAGGACATCAAGTCCGACTTCAGCACGGCGGAGCCGGGTGGGCTGCTGTCGGTCGACATCGCCAGCAAGGTGGTTTCGCCCTTGCCGGGCGCGCAGAAATTCGCCGATCTCGATGGCGTCATAGCCATCGGCGACACCATCTACGCCACCGCCTACATGACCGGCACGCTCTACCGCTATCAAGCCGGCGGCGCGCCGGAAGCGTTGGCGCATTTCAAACCGGGCAGCGCCGACATCGGCACCGACGGCAAGTCGATCCTCTATGTGCCGTTGATGAACGAGGGCGAAGTGGCTGCGCTGAAGCTCGACTGAGAGCCATGATCGGTGCCTCAGGGCCGATCTCTGAGACGTTCGCCAACAGCCCCTGTCGTTCATCGGCGAGGATGGCCAACTCGAACTCTTATTGTGGCTAGTAAACGACGTCGCCCGGATCGGCCCGCCAAGCGCCAATAGCGTACATTGCCAAGCAGATATTTTGATGTCGCCTTTGGGCCGGTAGCAGTCCGTCAGCTTCTAGTGGAGAGGCATCGAAAGCGGACATCGGGTTGCGGGCGTACCGACGGCTCAATTGGGGCCGGCAGCAGACTGGCTGGTATTGTCGGGCAGCCGACGGTGGCGACGACGTAGGGAGGCCGGTGCGGAGAGGGGAATCTGTGTTCTCAAACCAGCATCGACTGCTGGGCGGAGATACCCGCCGTCGCGCCTTGCGATATTGCCGTGGTGACCGAGGCCATGGCCGGGTTCGCAAGATCGCCGGCAGCATAGATGCCGGCTGTGCTGGTTTCGCGGCGCTCATCGACCTTGATGGCGATGCCGAGGGGCGTATTGACCGTGGCGAGGCCCACTAATTCATGCAGGCTTGCGGACGGCTTGTTGCGCGGATGCGCGAACAGGATGTCGACCGCGGCATTGCGGCCGCTCTCGAGATTAACGGTGGTGATATGGCCCCGGTGATGGGCGATTTCGGCGATCCGGCCATCAACGACAGGTATGTTGCGGCGCGCCAGATCGGCCCGAACATCAGGTGAAATGTCGTGACCATCGGCGAAGACCGTCAATGTTTCGGTCCAGTCGTGGTACAGCCTGACATAATTGTGCGACGGCGGGCCGGACCAGACGAGGCCCCAATGCTGGTCGGCGACTTCAAAGCCATCGCAATAGGGGCAGGGCACAATGGATGTGCCCCAGCTTTCGGCAAAGCCCGGAACATCCGGCATCTGGTCGGCGACGCCATAACTCAGGATCAGGCGGCGCGCCCCAAGGCGTTCGCCATCGCCAGTGAGGACCGAGAAATCGTCGATGGTGCCGGAGATGCTGTCGGCCCGGCCATTGACCAGCCTGATCGTGGGATAACGCGCCAGTTGCTTCCGCGCTTCGGCCAGGATGTCCAGCGGTGGCTTGTGATCGTGGCCGAGCAGACCATGCGAGTGGCCGGCGAAGCGGTTGCGCGGCAGGCCGGTATCGAGAACGGTGACCTTGCGGCGGGCACGTCCGAGCTGCAGGGCGGCGGCGAGACCGGCAAAGCTGCCGCCGATGATGATGACGTCATCCATGGTGATGGGCTCCGTGTGTGGATGAGGGATGGCTTGGCCTGGCTTGCACATTTTTGACACTGCGTGGTATCGCAATTCAAGAATTATGATACTGTCAAGGACTGGAATTGTCGTGACCGAAAACAGCCAGGGCCGGCGCGGCCGGCCCGCCAATGAGGCGCTTGGCCAAACGATAGTCGACGCCGCGTGCGAACTCTTTGAGGAATTGGGTTTTCATGCGACGACATTGGACAAGGTCGCCCAGAGAGCGAAGATATCCAAGCTCAGCATCTATCGGCACTTCGAGAACAAGGAGGCGCTGTTCAGCGCGGCCATCGCGGCCCGCTGCCATCAGTTTGCACCACAGGCCCTTTTTGAAGGCGTCGACGGTTCGGCCGAAGATCAGCTCATGGTGGTGGGATCATCCCTGCTTCGCACGCTGTTGAACCCGGACGTCCGCAGTGTCGAAGCCATGATCATGGCCGACAAGACGAATCAAAAGTCGTTAAGCAAGCTCCATTACGAAGCCGGCCCCGCCCATGTCATCGCCCAAATCGAGGCCCTGTTGCGTCAGTTGCACGCGAAGGCGGTTCTGAACGTGACCGATCCTCTCCGGTCCGCCCGCCTGTTTGCCGCGCTTATCAAAGGATCCGATCTCCTGATTATCGCACGCTTCGATGAGGCGAGAGCAGAGGACGACAACGAAATCGAATCCTATTGCCGGTCGGCCGTCGCCATGTTCATCGCCGCGCACGGTGGCACGACCACCCGGGCGGATAGCCCAGGAGTACTTGCATGATATTTGGGGCTCGCATTGACATCAACGCGACTATTATCGTTGGGCAGCGGGCTGACCGGCGGCGTAACCTGCTACCACCCCATTCGAGGCCTTAGTGCTGGCTTAGCAGACCGTCAGCTTTCGGGAAGCTGCAACGATAGTCTGAATGGCGGAAACGAGGGCGCAAAGCGGCCGTTCACGTCGCGCCGTGCGTGAGTCAACCCAGGGCCAAAACGTTTGCGTTCAACCGGCGGACACCTGTGTGGCCCGCCGACCGGCAAATCCCGATTTCTACTCTGCCTCCAGCTTCCCTTTCAGCTGCGCCCGCGCATCCTTGATCGAGGCGGCATAGGTCACCAGCGGGCGCTTGACGCCGTGGTTGATCAGCATACGCCGGATCTGCGGCGCGGCACCTGATATGATGAAGCGGACGCCGGCGCGTTTCGCCTTGTGGGCGGCGCCCTCGATGACGTTGGCCGCCGTCGAATCGAAGAACGGTACGGCC
This sequence comes from Mesorhizobium sp. M0011, assembly GCF_040324155.1. Taxonomy (NCBI): domain Bacteria; kingdom Pseudomonadati; phylum Pseudomonadota; class Alphaproteobacteria; order Hyphomicrobiales; family Phyllobacteriaceae; genus Mesorhizobium; species Mesorhizobium sp. M0011. Next base: position 99,921 of record NZ_JAMYVQ010000018.1, read on the forward strand.
GAGCAATCGAGGATGAAGTTTTTGCGCTGGTCGGCGATGCGGTCGAGCACGGTGCCGACGGTCGACGCGGCGCCGAAGAAGAAAGCGCCGGAGATGCGGTAGACCACGGTGTCGGCGTCGGTCGCCTCGCTGGCATCGTAGGCGTTGGTGCTGTCGGCGACATCCTCCTGCACCAGCGGCTGATCGGCCTCGACCGCAATCGATTTGGCCATGCGGTCGATGAACAGGATCGACCCCAGCACGAAGCCGACGACGATGCCTTCAGTGAGATCGCGGAAGATGACGAGCAGGAAGGTCGCCATCAGCACCAGCGCGTCGCCGCGTGAGGCACGCAGCAAGGTGGCGAAGGCCTGTTTCTCGAACATGTTCCAGCACACGACCGCCAGCACGCCGGCAAGGGCGGCGAGCGGGATGTAGCTGGCGAGCGGCGCCGCCACCAGCATCAAAGCGAGCAGGATGGCTGAGTGGACGATGCCCGAAACCGGTCCGTGGGCGCCGGCCCGCACATTGGTCGCCGTCCGGGCGATGGTGCCTGTGGCGCAGATGCCGCCGAACAGGGCGGACGCGATGTTGGCGAAGCCTTGCGCCACCAGTTCGCAGTTGGAGCGATGCCGCCGGCCGGTCATTCCATCGGCGACCACCGCCGACAGCAGCGATTCGATGGCGCCCAGCAAGGCGAAGGCGATGGCATCCGGCAGCACGTCAATCATCCTGTCCAGGCTGACCGGTGGCAGAGCGGGCATTTGCAGGCTGCGCTGGATGCCGCCAAAGCGGGTGCCGATCGTCTCGGCGGGCAGCGAGAGAAGCGCCACGACCAGCGATGCCAGCCCGATGGCGATGAGCATTGCGGGCCATGTCGGCCGCCAGCGTTTCAGGCCGGCGATGGTGACGATGGTCAACACCGCCACCAAGGTCGCCGCCGGGTTGATGGTGCCGGCCGCCTCGGCGACCGCGATCAGCTTCGGCACCAGCGGTCCCGGCTCCTTGCCGGCAAGCTTCAGCCCGAACAGTTCGACGATCTGTCCTGAAAAGATGATGACGGCGATGCCGGCGGTGAAGCCGACCGTCACCGGATAGGGAATGAATTTGATGTAGGTGCCGAGACGAAGATAGCCGATGGCGAGCAGGAAGACCCCTGCCATCATCGTTGCCAAAAGCAGCCCATCGATGCCGACACGGGCAACCGTCGCTGCCACCAGCACAATGAAGGCGCCGGCCGGACCGCCGATCTGGAAGCGGCTGCCGCCGAGCGCCGAAATGATGAAGCCGCCGACGATCGAGGTGTAGAGGCCGCGCTCGGGAGCGACGCCCGATGCGATCGCGATCGCCATCGACAAGGGCAGCGCGACGATGGCGACCGTCAGCCCGGCAATGGCGTCCGCCTTGAAGTCGGCGAACGTGTAGCCCTCGCGCCAGACCGTCACCAGCTTCGGTGTGAACAATTCGGAAAATGTCGGCTTTACCGACCTGTGGGCCGGTTCATGCACTGCCCGCTGCGTCTGATCCATGGACTGCCTTTCGCACCCTGAAAGGCGGCGGGATCGTCGGCAGGGCTGTCGGCGGTCGCCGTCGCGACTTTATGCCGGCTCAGCCTTGGGACCCCGCGGCACGGCAGGCTTGAGGCGCACGCCCCGGCCGCCGCGCTCGCTGGCCTGGTTCTCGCCGATCAGCTCCACCCCGGCCTCGTCGAGAGCTTGGATGACCTTCATCAGCGTGTCGACCACGCCCCTGACCACGTCATCGCTCGCCTCCATGCGCTGGATGGTCGGAAGCGAAACGCCGGCGCGCTCGGCGAGCGTCTTCTGATCGATGCCGGCCAGCGCCCTTGCGGCACGCATCTGCGCGGCAGTGATCATCGGCCGGAATCCCCGTCTGAGTCTGCAGAAATGAGGTATAATACCATCATTGTGATGTTTCAAGCATTAGTATGAACGTCTGGGACGTAAGGCGCGGCGCATTGACTGACCATTTTTTCAGATACTTTCCCGGGCTGATCAACCGGCTGATCTAGTCTCCAGTCTCGCCGTCCGGGTGCTGCCCACGCCATCGCTGCCACGCCCGGGCAGCGAGCCAGCAAAGCATCGCCCAGACGAAGCCCGCGCACCAGCCGGCAAGCACGTCCGATGGCCAGTGGACGCCAAGATAGATGCGGCTGACGCCAACCAGCAGCGTCGTCAGCACCGCCAGCGACAGCACATAGATCTTCGTCGTTCGACCGGGCAGGAAGCGTGCCGCCAGCGCGCCGAGCGTCAGATAGGTCACCGCCGACAGCATGGCGTGGCCGCTCGGAAAAGACAGCGTCGTTTCGTTGACGAGATGCGAGACGAGTTCGGGGCGCGGCCGGTCGATGCCGGCTTTCAGCAGGCTCGACAATACCTGCCCCCCGGCCACCGCCACGAAGATGAAAAGGGCGGTCGCCGGCCTGCGGATAAGCAGGAGATACACGATGACCGCCGTCACGATCAGCACCAGCACGCTGCCGCTGCCGAGGCTGGTGATGTCGCGCATCGCCCCTTGCAGCCACAGCGGGCCGACCGGGCTGTCAGGGCGGCCCGCCTGGCGGAAGGCGAGCAGGATTTCGGTATCGAAGGCGTGCGGCGTGGTGGCGCGCGCCATCTCCATCAGCTCCTCGAATCCCCACAGGCCGGCGGCGATGACCAGGCCGGCCAGCAGCACCGGGAATTCAACCCGGTTGAGCAAAGCGTTCGCGGCGTTCTTCATCGGCAATTCGCCCGTTACAGCCGGCCTTGCAGATAGGGTCCGAGCGTGATCAGCGCCACCGCTGCGATCGCCAGCATGATCCCGGTCGCCTGCAGCGCATTGACGCGCTCGCCGAAGAAGACCAGTGCCACGACGTTCACCGAGACCAGCTGGATGACGGCGGAAAGGCTGAACGACACCGACATGCCGAATTCGCGGATCAGCCGCAGCATGATCAGATTGCCCAGCGAATAGAGTGCCAGCGTCAGCGCGATCTTGCCAAGGCTCGGCGCCAGGCCCCATTGCTTGGCGGCTGTCGCCGCCAGCAGGAAAATGACCGTCGAAAAGCCGAGCTGCAGCAATCCTGAAAAACTCAACGCTCCGTCCCCTCTCGAAGCGGCTCCCGCCGCGTGTGTCGCGGACGTTGTTTCCCAAGCGCGCCGGGACGTCAAGCGACCTCGACCAAACGAAGCTCTTGGCAATGGCAAGCCGGAAGCTCAAAGTACTACCATCGCCCAATCTGTCGGTTCGAAGGGCGGTCAGGGGCTCATGATTCGCAGTTTTCAAAACCTGGTGCGGCGCTGGAGCGAGCTTTCCCTTGCCCTGCAATTCGTCATTGCCGGCGGCTTTGGCCTGCTGGCTGTCATGTTGGTGGTCGGCACCTGGGTGACGGCGCAGATCCGGGACGGCGTCATCCGCAATTCGGCCGCCACGACGGCGCTCTATGTCGACAGCGTGATTGCGCCGCTGCTTCCCGACTTGCGCAAGGAGCAGGAGCTCAGCGAGTCCGTCAAGCAGGCGCTGGACGAGACGCTTGGCCAGGGCGCGCTTGGCAAGCGCCTCGAATCGTTCGTGCTCTGGCGCCGCGACGGGACGGTTCTCTACGCCAAGGAGACGGCCCTGATCGGCCGCCGCTTCGGTCCGAGCGACAATCTGCGTTCCGCCTTCGAAGGCAACGTCGTCGCTGAATTCAATACATTCGATGATGATGAACGCGAGGAGAAGGCTACCCGCTTGCCCTTGCTGGAGATCTACAATCCCGTGCGCGAGCCCTGGTCGGGCGAGGTGGTGGCGGTCACCGAGTTCTATGAGATCGCCGACGATTTCCAGGCCACCCTGGCGTCCGCTCTGTGGTCGAGCTGGCTGATCGTGGCCGGCGCGACCCTGGCGGCATTCCTGCTCCTGTCGGGCATCGTCCTGCGCGGCAGCCGCACCATCGACGACCAGCGTGGGGCGCTACGCCGCCAGGTGTCGGAGCTGCAGGATTTGGTGGCGCAAAACAGTGCCTTGCGACTGCGCGTGCAACGGGCCTCTCGCCGCGCCACCGCGCTCAACGAAAGATATCTGCGCCGCATCGGCGCCGACCTCCATGACGGCCCGGCCCAACTCGTGGCCCTGGCGGCACTGCGCATGGATAGTCCGATATTTTCCAGCGATGGCCATTCGGGCGTAAGCCGTTCGACCGAGGTCGCGATGATCCGCAAGACACTGGAGGATGCGATGCGTGAAATACGCGGCATCTGCACCGGCCTTGTCCTTCCGCAGATCGAGACGGCTGCCGCAAACGACATTCTGCGGCTGGCCGTCAAGGAACACGAGCAGAGGACGGGAACGTCGGTGACGCTGACGCTGGCCGGACAGTTGCCGGAACCCGGCGCTTCCGAGAAGATCAGCATCTATCGTTTCGTTCAGGAAGGGCTGAACAACGCCTATCGCCACGGGCTAGGCAAGGATCAGGCAGTGAGCGCCGGGATGAAAGGTGGCAGGCTTTTTGTCGAAGTGTCGGACGGCGGGCCGGGTTTCGATCCGGCGGCACGGGTCGAGGGTCTCGGCCTCGCCGGCCTCAGGGAGCGGGTCGAAAGCATTGGCGGACAGTTCGAAACCTTGACCGGGCCGCAAGGTACGCGTTTGGTGATCCGTCTGTCGGTCGAGGAGCAAGCATGACTGGTACCATCCGCATCGCCATTGTCGACGATCATCCCCTCTTTCGCGAAGGTGTGACGCGCAGCCTGTCGGAGATCGGGGGCTTCGAGATGGTTGGCGAGGGCGCCACGGCGCAGGATGCCGAACGCCTCGCCACGACGGTGCGGCCCGACATCTTGCTGCTCGATATCTCCATGCCGGGCGGCGGGCTGACCGCGGTCGCAAGCATCCTCGCCAGCCATCCCGCCCAGAAGATCGTCATGCTGACCGTTTCGGAGGCCAATGCCGATGTGACAAAGGCGCTGAACGCAGGGGTGAATGGCTATGTCCTCAAAGGCGTCGGGTCGCGCGGGCTCGCCGACATCCTGCGCAATGTTGCAGCCGGCGAAAGCTATCTGTCGCCGACGCTGTCGGCCCGGCTGCTTTCGGATCTCCAGTCCCAGCAGCCGACCGACGGCATTGCGGAACGGCTGCGGCAGCTCACCGATCGGCAGACGGAAATCCTGCGGCTGGTGGCGGAGGGGCTGAGCAACAAGGAAGTCGCCTTGCGGCTTGAGCTGCAGGAGAAGACCGTCAAGCATCACATGACCGGGGTGCTGTCGAAGCTCAATGTGCGAAACCGCACCGAAGCGGCCTTGATGATGCGTGAGTTGCGCGACCGCGACAGGCCTTCTTAGAGCATTTCACCGTTTCACGGAAACGGCGAGCTGCTCTAATTCTTTGTTTTGACGCGATTCTAGACGGAAAACCGCTTCACACTTTTCCTAGAATTGCTCCAGGCCAGGTACGGGGAAATGCGCAACGGTTTCCCGTCCCGGATTGCGCAAAAGCGCGTCGCGCCTCGGGACTGCAGCCATTGCGGTGCCGAAAACGGGGACGCTGGCCAAAAACGAGGTCACCTCCGCCGGGGGGCGGCGGAGGTGACGTGCAAAACTGACCGTTGCCTGTTGGCCAGCTTCACAAGGCCTTGAGACGATTGGCATCGGCCGGCGTGGCCTGGCGGTCGATGATCGTGCGACCGAGAGCGTCCTTCATGCTGAAACGACCGTTCTCGAGCTTTTCCGTTATGCCGTCGGGATGCCGGACCGTGATCTTGTTGCCGGTCACGTCGACGTTGTCACCGGTCTTTGCATTGACATGGCTCCCGCTCTTACCCTGATTGGATCCTGATTTGCCGCTGTTGCCATTCCCATTGCTGTTGCCGCTGTTCCCGCTATTGCCTCCGCCGGAATTGCCGCCGTTGCCGCCCCCACTGTTGCCTCCGCCCCCACCACCACCACCGTTGCCGCCGCCACCTTTGCCGGCGTATGCGCTGGCGGTCTGGATGCCGGAAACGGAGCCGTCCAGGACAATTTGGTAGGGAGCAATCGTCAACGCCAGCGCCGCTGCCGATTTGAGCGCCAGCCGGCAACAACGGGTCGTGACCGATCTGTGCATTTTGATCTCCGACGACTGAGCCCGGCGCGCCCCACCCCAACGTTGCAGTGCAACAACATTGCCGAAAGACGCGGCGCCCGGAAGCGACCTCCGACCGTTGCGGTTGTCAACCAGGACCTTTGGAAGCGCAAGATTGGACTAAAGTCCCAAGCGTATGCTACATTAGCTTTGCATGAACGGCGCCGCGACCGCCATCGCTAAACGGGAGACTCGCTTTCCCGACGCCTGACGACGGCAGACGCCGAACATCAAGTCACCTCCGCCGGGGGCGGCGGAGGTGACTTGTCGAGCCGGCTTTGTCCGTTGATCCGTTTGCAACGACTGACGTCATGGATGCGCGGCGAAACATGCCGCCGAAGGTCTCCTTCATCTCGAAAAGACGATTCCGGAGCAGTTCACGGCCTTCGGGAATGCTGAGCCAGCGCTGCGCGTAGTGCCTGTCGCCTCTGAAAGGCCTCCCGATGTCACGAAAATGTGACCCGGCGATTATAAGGGGGGTCAAACAGGTACCCCACGCTCCAGCCAACCCGACAGCCAGAGGCAAGCCACGATGACTGACCTTCGCTCCCCCGACACCCGATTCCGCACCAGCCTGCTTGAGGAAAACGACGGTCCGGCCATCAACGCCTCCGACAACCGCACCATGGGCGAGATCATCGCCGCGCGGTTCTCGCGCCGCGGCTTCCTCAAGGGCTCGCTGGCCGTCTCGGCCATCGCCGCCACCGTCAGCCCGCTGGCGCTGATCAGCGCCGACGAGGCCAGGGCAGCGGAAGGCTCTGCCTTCGCGTTCGACGAACTCGAGGCCGGCATCGACGACAAGCACCATGTCGCGTCGGGTTACGATGCCGATGTCCTGCTGCGCTGGGGCGATCCGTTGTTTGCCGATTCGCCCGACTTCGACCCGATGAAACAGTCGGCCGAGGCCCAGGCGAAACAGTTCGGCTACAACAATGACTATGTCGGCTACATCCCGATCGACGGCTCGGCCGAACATGGCCTGCTGGTGGTCAACCACGAATACACCAATCCGCATCTGATGTTCCCGGGCATCGTGAAGATCGTCGAAAAGGACGGCAAGAAGTCGGCCGAAGTCGCACCCCTCTCGAAGGAGCAGGTCGATGTCGAGATGGCCGCCCATGGCGGCACCATCGTCGAGATCCGCAAGGACGGTGGCAAATGGCAGGTGGTGCGCGACGGCAAGCTCAACCGCCGCATCACCTCCAACACCGAAATGGCGCTGTCCGGCCCGGTTGCCGGCCATGACCGCGTCAAGACCAATGCCGATCCGTCCGGCACCAAGGTGTTCGGCACGTTCAACAATTGCGCCGGCGGCGTCACGCCCTGGGGCACCTATGTGATGGCCGAGGAGAACATCCATGGCTATTTTTCCGGCGAGCTGCCGGAAGGCCACAAGGAAGCCGCGAACTACAAGCGTCTCGGCATTCCCGAAGGCGCCTATGAATGGGCGGCGCATTACGAGCGTTTCGACCTCGCCAAGGAACCCAACGAAGCCAACCGCTTCGGCTGGATCGTCGAGGTCGATGTCAACGACCCGACCTCGACGCCGAGGAAGCGCACCGCCATGGGCCGCTTCAAGCATGAGGGCGCCGAATCGATCGTCGCCAAGGACGGCCGCGTCGTCTTCTATCTCGGTGACGACGAGCGCTTCGACTATGTCTACAAGTTCGTGACCAGGGCCGCGTTCAATCCGAACGATCGTGCCGCCAACAAGGACCTGCTCGACGATGGCACGCTGCATGTCGCCAAGTTCGCCGAAGACGGCACGGTCGAATGGCTGCCGATCGTCTTCGGCCAGGGGCCGCTGACGGCTGAAAACGGTTTTGCCAGCCAGGCCGACGTGCTGATCGAGACGCGCCGCGCCGCCGACCTGCTCGGCGCCACCAAGATGGACCGCCCTGAAGACATCCAGCCCAATGGCGTCAACGGCAAGGTCTATGTCATGCTGACCAACAATTCGAAGCGCAAGGCCGACCAGGTCGACGCCGCCAACCCGCGCGCCGAAAACGCCTTCGGTCACATCATCGAGATCGCCGAGGACGGCGGTGATTTCACCGCCGCCAAGGGCAAGTGGGAAGTGCTGCTGAAATGCGGCGATCCGGCGGTTGCCGATGTCGGCGCCACCTTCTCGACAGCAACGACGGCCAATGGCTGGTTCGGCATGCCCGACAATTGCGCGGTCGATTCGGCCGGGCGTCTCTGGGTCGCAACCGACGGACAGGGGCCGAAGGCCACCGGCCGCACCGATGGCCTGTGGGCAGTGGACACCGAGGGGGCGGCGCGGGCGACCTCGAAACTGTTCTTCCGCGTGCCGATCGGCGCCGAGATGTGCGGTCCGCTGTTTGCGCCCGACGACCAGACCGCCTTCGTCGCCGTCCAGCATCCGGGCGACGGCGGAGAGGACTGGGAAGCGTTCGGGCGCCCCTCTTACTATGAGGACCTGTCGACGCGCTGGCCCGACTTCAAGCCCGACATGCCGGTGCGGCCGTCGGTGGTCGCCATCACCAGACAAGGCGGCGGCAAGATCGCGGTCTGATTGCCCACTCGCATGGGCAGCAGCGGAGCAGAATTTGCGCCGCTGCTGCGCCTTGAAGCCGCGGCATGTATCCCTTGGGCTGCGGAGCAGCTCCAGAGGTCTGCGCCGCGTCGCTTCGCTCCTTGCTCCGCCCCAGGATGACGAGGCGACGGGGGAAGTCGGTCAAGCCTCGGGAGAGATTGGCAATTTAAACGTGGCGCTCTAGGTCTTTATCAGGAGATCGCCATGTCGAAGTCTGTCTATGACCGTGGCTTGCTCAAGCCAGCCGATATCGCCAAGCTGCAGCGCGTGTTCGACGAGGCCTGCCGGCGGCGCGAGGCACATCCCGATTCCGCCGACGCGCGGGAAATCGCGCTTAACCTGCTCGCCCTGCACAATGCCGGCATGGTGGAAGAAGACATGCTGATGGAAGCCGTCGGTTTCCGGCGGCTGGAACCGAAATCAGCGTGATGCGCTGGATTGGTGCGGGGCCGACCTTGCAATTCGTTTGGCGATCGCCTTGGCCAGGATGCCGGCATTGGCGAAGCAGCCGCGAATGCTTGGCCGCATGCCGGTGAACCACAGACCGGGCAATTTTGGATCGGCTTGGCCACCGTTGAAGAGCGGAACGCCCTTGGCGTCGAGCACGCCGAGCTTGCCGACCATGGGCTCCAGCCCGGTGCGGTAGCCTGTCGCGGCAATGACGATGTCGGGATAGATCAGGCTGCCATTGGCCAGGATCACGCCATCGCGGGTGAATTCCCGTATGCCCGGCACGACGGTGATCTTGCCGGCCTTGATGGCGCCGACGGCGCCGTCATCGGCGGCGATCGCGGTATAGTCCGAGGTCAGGCGGCTGGCGCCGCCCGCAGGCGCGGGCGGCAGGCCGAATTTGGTCAGGTCGCCGAAAACCAGCCGCTGCGTTGCCGCCATCACGGCATCGGCGATCCGCAAAGGCAGGCGCGCCATGAGCGGCGAAAGCCTATGCACGGCGATCTTGGCAATCCGCTTGGGCAGCAAAGCGGGGCCGCTGCGGGCCGACAGCCAGATGGCGGCCGTGTCTATGCCGGCCAGATGATTGAGCGCGTCGAAACCCGAATTGCCGGCGCCGACGACCAGCACTCTTTGGCCCGCATAGGCTTGCGCGTCACCGAAATCCGCCGAATGAACGATGCGCCCGGCGAAATCCTTCATGCCTTTCCATTCGGGGGTGAATGGCTGCCTGTCGCGGCCGGTGGCGATGACGACATTGCGGGCGAAGCGCGGTCCGGCGCTGGTGCGCAATGCCCAGTGATCGCCCTTGAAGGTGATCTCTTCGACCGCGACGCCAAACTGCACCGGCAGCCGGTTCTCCTTCTGGAAATCGTTCATGTGGCGGATGACGACCATCCTTTGCGGAAAGGCGGGCGTGCCAGGGGGAAAGGCGAGACCAGGCAGCGAAGAAAGATCGCGATGGGTGTTGAGATGCAATTGCTGGTGGCGCCGGTGCCAGGGCTCGGCCAGCCGGCTTTCCTTTTCCAGGATCGCCGTCGGCACGCCGGCGTTCATCAAGGCATGCGCGGCGGCCAGCCCGGCAGCACCGGCGCCGACGACGATTGCCGGCTCGACCATGGCCGGCAGATCCGCAACCGATCTGATTGTCGTATCCGTCATTCACTCGAATCCCATTGGACGTCCCGCCGCAAGGCTCGCAGGACGCTGTAACCGTTTGATCGCGCGCAGGATCCCTGCAGCAAACCGCGGCCGAATTTCGAGCGATGCGATTTAGAGCCAAACGCCGGGCCGCGGTTGCGCTCTATATGGCATATGCGCGATATCAACGGTAATCAGGTCGCGGCAATGTGATTGATTCGAGGCCTTGGGTGGCTGGCGGGTCTCGGTTATCCCCCACGCGCATGTCCGAAATCGAGTCCGATTTTCGAGTCATGCGCAGAATCAAAGTGTTACAGCACCTTGGCGCGTCCTGGACGGCCGGCGCTGTAGGCGGCACGCGGAATCTCGACCATGCCCTCCTTGCGGTTCCATTTCGACAAGATCCTTGAGGCTGCCGCGCCCGAGGTCGAGCGGCAGGCGCTGACCCATGTCGAACGCCTGGCACTGGTGCGCCGCTATGGCGACTTCTCGCTCGCCTATTCCACCGCCGTGCAAGGCAAGCTTTCCTATTTCGGCGACGCCGACGGCTACATCGCCTTCGGTACCAAGATGAAGCACCATTTCGCGCTCGGCGACCCGATGGCGGCTCCGGCGCGTCGGGCCGATTACATCAAGCGCTTCGTCGAGACCGCCGGCAGCCCATGGTTCGTGCAGGTCGGCGAGGACACCGCACGCGTGCTGGCCGGCCTTGGCTACAAGGTCAATCGCCTCGGCATCGACACCCGCCTCGCCCTGCCCGAGCATGATTTTTCCGGGAAGCGCAACGAGACCGTGCGCTACTCCGAGCGCTGGCTGCTGAAGAAAGGCTTTTCGTTCGAAGAGGACAAGCGCACCATCTACCTCGACGAGATCGCCCGGCTTTCGGAAAACTGGCGCGGCGACCGCATCGTCAAGCGCTGGGAGATGGGCTTTCTCAACCGCCATTTCGCCGACCATCTCGGCACCGACATGCGCCGTTTCGTCCTGCACGGTCCCGATGGCGAACTGGTCGCTTTGCTCGACTTCGACCCGTTGTTTGCCGACGGCAAGGTCATCGGCTACACCACCGCCTTCAAGCGCAAGCATCTCGACGCTTCACCGCATGCCGAGGTCGGCCTGACCAAATTCGCCGTCGACCGTTTTCGCGAAGAGGGCATCTCGGTGGTCACGCTCGGCCTGTCGCCGCTCGTCGATGTGGGTCCGAGCGGATTTGCCGAAAGCGATTTCTGGCGCAATGCCTTCCAGCGCGCCTATTCTTCGCCCTGGGTCAACCGCCGCAGGTTCAACCTGCAGGGCCAGGCGGCCTTCAAGCGCCGCTTCCACGGCGTCGAAGAGCCGGTCTATATCGCCTTCCGCAAGGGAACGTATGTCGAGATGCTGGGGCTGCTGCGGCTGGTCAAGGCGATCTAGGTCTGCTGATATTCAGGTGATGCCGGCCTGCAAATGGCGGCTTCCTGCGCTTCCGGTGCTCACGTACGAAAAGTACGCTCCGCTCCGGTTCTCGGAATCCACCATTTTCGTCTCGGCCTGACCTGAATCTCAACAGACCTGTACTTTCGCCGCTCAATTCCTCAGCCGATAACCGGTCCTGAAGATCCAGGCGACGATGCTTATGCAGACCAGCAGGAAGACGACCGTCATGCCGAGGCTGACGCCGACCGAAACGTCGGACTTGCCGTAGAAGCTCCAGCGGAAGCCGCTGATCAAATAGACGACCGGGTTGAACAGCGTCACCGTGCGCCAGATCTCGGGCAGCATGTTGATCGAATAGAAGCTGCCGCCGAGGAAGGTCAGCGGCGTGATGATCAACAGCGGCACCAGCTGCAGCTGCTCGAAACTCTTCGCCCAGATGCCGATGATGAAGCCGAACAGGCTAAAGGTCACCGCCGTCAGCACCAGGAAGGCGAGCATCCAGAACGGATGCAGGATGGTCAGCGGTACGAACAGCGAGGCGGTGGCCAGGATGATCAGGCCGAGGATGATCGACTTGGTCGCGGCGCCGCCGACATAGGCGATGACGATCTCCAGATAGGAGACCGGCGCCGACAGAAGCTCGTAGATCGAGCCGACGAATTTCGGGAAATAGATGGCAAAGGAGGCGTTGGAGATCGACTGCGTCAACAGCGACAGCATGATCAGACCCGGCACGATGAAGGCGCCGTAGCTGATGCCGTCGATCTCGGTGATGCGCGAGCCGATGGCCGAGCCGAAGACGACGAAATACAGCGATGTCGAGATGACCGGCGAGACGATGCTCTGCAGCACGGTGCGGAAAGCACGGGCCATTTCCATCCGGTAGATCGCCCATACTGCGCGAAGGTTCATGGCGGCGCGCAGGTTCATGGCTCCCTCCTCACCAGATTGACGAAGATCTCCTCGAGCGAAGAGTTTTGCGTGTCGATATCGCGGAACTGGATGCCGCCGGCCTCGAGATCGCGCATCAACGAGGCGACGCCGGGCCTCTCGGCCTGATTGTCATAGGTGTAGGTCAGCTGCCCGCCATCCGGCGACAATTCCAGCGCATAGCGCGAGAACGCCTCGGGAACGGCCGTCAGCGGATTGCGCAGCTCCAGCACCAGCCGCTTGCGGCCGAGCTTGCGCATCAGTTCGGCCTTGTTCTCGACCAGGATGATCTCGCCGCGATTGATGACGCCGACGCGGTCGGCCATCGCCTCGGCTTCCTCGATATAGTGCGTGGTGAGGATGATGGTGACGCCGTCCTCGCGCAGCCGGCGCACCATCGCCCACATGTCCTGGCGCAGCTCGACGTCGACGCCGGCGGTCGGCTCGTCGAGGAACAGGATGCGCGGCTCATGCGACAGCGCCTTGGCGATCATCAGCCGGCGCTTCATGCCGCCCGACAGGGTGATCGCCTTGGCGTCCTTCTTGTCCCACAGCGACAGGTCGCGCAGCACCTTCTCGACAAAGCCGGGGTTGGCCGGCTTGCCGAACAGGCCACGGCTGTAATTGACCGTCGCCCAGACGCTCTCGAAGGCGTCGATGGTCAGTTCCTGCGGCACCAGCCCGATCAGACCGCGCGCGGCGCGATAATCCTTGTTGATGTCGTGGCCGTCGACGGTGACCGTGCCCGACGAACGGTTGACGATGCCGCAGACGATCGAGATCAGCGTCGTCTTGCCGGCGCCATTGGGTCCAAGCAGCGCGAAGATCTCGCCGCGCTGAATGTCGAGATTGACTTCCTTGAGCGCGGTGAAACCGGTTGCGTAGGTCTTGGAGACCCCGGAAATGGACAGGATGGAAGGCATGGATGAAAACGGCTGCTTGAAAGAGGTCCCCTGATATAGGCCGAATGTCGGTGCTTGCAACCGCAAGTCAATGCCCTGCTGACAGTTCTCGACAATCGTGCCGGCCGGCCGTTGCAGGTGCGGCGCACAGGCCCGGAGTTGCGCGGCACGCAACCGGCAAAATTGTCCTGTGGCGTTCAGCCTCGCGGCAGGACGCCGCTTTGACGTGAACTCGCTTCGGGCCTATCCTTCGCGAGTATTTGCAGCAGCCGGAGCCCATCATGGACCCGCTCATACTTTCGCGTATCCAGTTCGGCACGAATATTTCATTCCATATTCTATTTCCGACGATCACCATTGCGCTGGGTTGGGTGCTGCTGTTCTTCAAGCTGCGCTACAACGCGACCAACGATTCCGCCTGGATGCGCGCCTATTTCACCTGGGTGAAGGTTTTCGCGCTGTCCTTTGCCATGGGCGTGGTTTCGGGCGTCACCATGAGCTTCCAGTTCGGCACCAACTGGCCGGGCTACATGGAAAAGGTCGGCAACATCGCCGGGCCGCTGCTGGCCTACGAAATCCTCACCGCCTTCTTCCTCGAAGCGGCCTTCCTCGGCATCATGCTGTTCGGCTTCCGCCGCGTCTCCAACCGCATCCACACGCTGGCGACGGTGCTGGTCGCCGGCGGCACCACCGTCTCGGCATTCTGGATCATCGCGCTCAATTCCTGGATGCAGACGCCGGCCGGCTTCGAGATGCGCGACGGCGTGGCGCATGCGGTCGACTGGTGGGCAATCATCTTCAACCCGTCAATGCCTTACAGGCTGACCCACATGCTGCTGGCGTCGGGGCTGACGGTGTCGTTCCTGATCGCTGGCCTGTCGGCGCTGCGCTATCTCACCGGCGACCGCTCGGAATCGATGTGGAAGGCGCTGCGCACCGGCGTCTTCACGGCGGCGACCCTGATCCCGATCCAGATCTTCGCCGGCGACCAGCATGGGCTGAACACGCTGGAGCATCAGCCGCAGAAGATCGCCGCCATGGAGGCCAACTGGAACACCGGCCCCAACGTGCCGCTGGTGCTCTTTGCGCTGCCCGACGAGGCAGCCAGGGAGAACAAATTCGAGATCGCCATTCCCGATGGGGCCAGCCTGGTGCTGCGGCACTCGACCAGCGGCGTGGTGCCGGGGTTGAACGACTATCCCGGCAATCATCCGCCGGTCTTTCCGGTGTTCTGGGGTTTCCGCATCATGGTCGGCACGGGCATATTGATGCTGCTCGTCTCATGGTCGGCGGCCTTCTTCCTCAAGCGCCGGCACAGCCTGCCTAAGCCGCTGGCCATGCTGATGGTGCCGATGGCGCTGTCGGGCTGGCTGGCGACGCTGGCCGGCTGGTACACCACCGAGATCGGCCGCCAGCCCTGGCTGGTGACCGGCGTGCTGAAAACCGCCGACGCGGTCGGCCCGGTGGCCGGCAGCCATGTCGCGCTGACGCTCGCCATATACCTCGTTCTCTATGTGCTGTTGCTGATCGCCTATCTCGGCGTGCTGGTGCACCTGGCGCTGAAGGCGGCGAAGGACGGCGATTCATCGCCGCTGCCGGGCGTCATGAACGCCGCCATGTCGCAGCCGGCGGCTGGCGAGTAGGAGAAGAAAATGAGCTTCGACTGGCCAACCGCGCTCCCCTTGATCTTCGCCGGCCTGATGGGCCTCGCCATCCTGATCTACGTCATTCTCGACGGTTTCGATCTCGGCATCGGCATCCTGTTCGCCGCCGCTGAAGACGCCGAACAGGATACGATGATTGCCGCGATCGGCCCGTTCTGGGACGCCAACGAAACCTGGCTGGTGCTGGCCGTCGGCCTGCTGCTGGTCGCCTTCCCGCTGGCGCATGGCGTCATCCTGACGGCGCTCTACATTCCGGTCTTCGTGCTTTTGCTCGGGCTGATCCTGCGCGGCGTCGCCTTCGATTTCCGCGCCAAGGTGCCGACCGAGCGCAAGCACCGCTGGAACCGTATTTTCTTCCTCGGCTCCATCATCGCATCGCTGGCGCAGGGCTATATGCTGGGCGTCTATGTGCTGGGCCTCGATGTCGGCCTCGGCGGCGTGGCGTTCGGCGTGCTGGTGGCGTTCTGCCTTGCCGCGGCCTATGCGGCGATGGGCGCCGCCTGGGTGATCTACAAGACTGAAGGCGAGTTGCAGAGGAAGGCCGTGCGCTGGCTGCGCACCGCGCTGGTGCTGACCGCGCTCGGCATGGCGGCGGTGTCGCTGGCGACGCCCTTCGCCAGCCCGCGCATCTTCGACAAATGGTTCGTCTGGCCGGAAATGCTTTATCTGTCGCCGCTGCCGATCCTGTCGGCGCTTTTGTTCCTGTGGCTGTGGCGGCAGACCTTCCATCTGCCGAAGCCCGACGACCGCCATTCGCTGATGCCGTTCCTGACGCTGGCCGCCATCTTCGCGCTCGGCTTTGCCGGCCTCGCCTGGTCGTTCTACCCGTTCGTGGTGCCGGATCGCCTGACCATCTGGCAGGCGGCTTCCGCGCCGGAGAGCCTGGCCATCATTCTGGCCGGCACCGTGGTCGTGCTGCCGGTCATCATCTTCTATTCGTTCTATGCCTACCGGGTGTTCGGCGGCAAGGCGACGGATCTGACGTATGATTGAGCGGGTCAGGTGGGGGTGAAGGTGGCAGCAGCTACCGTGCCTTCGTCATCCTAGGGCGAAGCAAGGAGCGAAGCGACGCAGCGCAGACCCTAGGATCCATGCCGTGACGGTGGTGCAGTGCTCCGACGGTGCAAGAAACGGTGCACCTACCACCCCGTCCCGCGAAAAAGCTCGAACCACTCCGGATTCGCTTTTTCGATCAGGTCGATCTTCCATTGGCGCGGCCAGCGCTTCAGTGATTTCTCGCGCTGGATGGCATCAGTGATGTCGAAAAATTCCTCATACCAGACCAGCCGCTGCGCACCGTAGCGGCTGGTGAACCCTGCGCCCTGGCCGGATTTGTGTTCCGGCATGCGGCGGCCGAGGTCATTGGTGACGCCGATGTAGATCGTGCCACGCTTTTGGCTCGCGGTCATGTAAACGTAGCCGGTCATCGCGTAAGGATAGCTGGCGATCTGCCGGGCAGCCATCCCGCCCCGTTGCATTCTACGCCCAACGTCGCGGCATGGATCCTAGGGTCTGCGCTGCGTCGCTTCGCTCCTTGCTCCGCCCTAGGATGACGAAGGGAAGGAGGGCATCGCCGCCCTTCGCACCTCCCACACGCCAACCAGCGCTATCTCAATTGCTCGCCGACAGCACCAGCACGGGCTTTTCGCTGTAGAGCGTCGGGAACAGTGTCTTCAAGTTCGCCACCTTGGGCAGGTCGTTGTAGACGATGTAGGGATAGGTCGGGTTCAGCGTCAGGAAATCCTGATGGTAATTCTCGGCCGGATAGAAGGTCTTGCCGGTTTCCAGCGTGGTGACGATCGGCTCCGGGAACACCTTGGCCTGGTCGAGCTGGGCGATGTAGCTTTGCGCGATCTTCCTCTGTGCATCGGTTTCGGCGAAGATCGTCGAGCGGTATTGCGTGCCGGAGTCCGGACCCTGGAAATTCAGCTGGGTCGGGTTGTGGGCGACCGAAAAATACACCTGCAGCAGCTGGCCATAGGTGATTTTCGATGGATCGTAGGTGATCTCGACGGATTCGGCATGCCCGGTGCGGCCTGAGCCGACCGTCTCGTAGACGGCGGTGTCCTTGTCGCCGCCGGTGTAGCCGGAGACGGCCTTGGTGACGCCCTTGACGTGCTGGAAGACGCCCTGCACGCCCCAGAAGCAGCCGCCGGCGAAGATTGCCTTTTCAGTGCCGGTGGCCGCCTTCTCGTCGATTGCCGGCGGCGGGATCTTCACCGCGTCCTCGGCCGAAACCGCCGGCGTCAGCCAGAAGGCGGCGCCCGCTGCGGCAAGTGCCAGGGCGGCGAGCGCGCTGCGGAAGACGTTCGACGATTGTCTGGTGACTGGTTTTTGAATGTCGGTCATGGCTTGAGCTCCTGTGACGTCCATCATGTGGAGTCTATTGGATAAGATACGATCATGCGACGGGCGAGTTGCGGCCGAAGCCTCACTTTCACGTGCATCCGGATACGGACCCGCGGGACCGAAGCCGGAAACAGCACCACCTTTACTTGGCCGGCGCCATCGCATCCGTTGCCGGCTTCATGGCGTCGGCGGCCGGCTTCATGGAATTGGTGGCCATCGGATCGGCTGGCTTCATCGCCTCGGTTGCAGGCTTCATCGCATCCGCGGCCGGTTTCATCGCATTTGCAGCCGGCTTCATCGCGTTGGTCGCGTCGTCGGCACGAGCGATGCCGCCGGAAAACAGCGCCGTCGAGCACAAAGCGAGAGCGAGCGCCGGCAGCGTCAGGCGGGAAATGGTCATGATGATCTCCTTGGGTTGGTCGTGAAGGCGCGCCCTCTTGGCGGCCGTGCTATGCGGCGCCGCTCCATGCGGCGTTGCGCAATCTCTTGCCGAAGCGCGATCTAGTCGGTCGCGGCAGCCAGGATCGGTCCGCCACCGGGCGACTGCACGAGCACGGCGGTGCTCAGGCCGCCGGATGCGGCGGGCAGCGGATACGTCGCGGCCGCGCCGGTCCAGCTGCCGAGGTTTTTGAGCGCATGCACGACATTGGCGTGCGGCAAGGTGCGGCCGGTGTTTTCGCCGCGCGCCACCGGCACCTCGACGACGCCCTTGGCATAGCGCACCAGCCAGACATCGGCGTGGCCGCCAGGTGCGGCGCCGGCGCCGATGCTGATCTTGCCGCCATCGAGCGACAATGCCGGGCCGCCCGTCCGGCCGCTCACCGAGATCAGCTTTTCGATCTCGCCGGGTGCGGCGCCGACGACATCGGCATGGCCGTTGACCACCACTTGCGGCGTGAACGGCCCGTCACGGCCGAGCGCCGGCTCGTAATTGACCTGGCGCCGGGTGAATTCCTGTTTTCCGAAAATGTCCTTCCAGCCGAGATAGTCCCAGTAGGTGACGTTGAACGACAGCGCCAGCACGCCGGGCTGATCCTTGACCTTGATCAGATTGGCGTTGGCCGGCGGGCAGGACGAGCAGCCCTGGCTGGTGAACAGCTCGACCACGGTGAGCGGCTGGGCCGCCGCCGCACCGAGCGACGCCGCCAGCGCGAGCGCTGAGAGGCTGGACACTGTGACGAACTTGCGGGACATCGGCTTGCTCCGTGGGCGGCGGCGCCTGGAAGCACCGCTGATACCCCCACTTCGCCGCTGCTTGCTGCTTCGTTACAGCGCTCACTGGTTTGTGATGAAGGTTTCGGGAGATCGCAGGGAAAGCCGGAGGGACAGCGCCCCCCCCTCTGGCCTGCCGGCCATCTCCCCCGCAAGGAGGGAGATCGACCCTCATCACGGCTTTCGCCTATCACTAGCTTCGCAACAGGAGCGCGGCCGACGAAGCTGCCAATCTCCCCCCTTGCGGGGGAGATGTCCGGCAGGACAGAGGGGGGTGTGAAGGATCGCCAAGCCTCACAAGCCCATAGGGCGTTTAGCCTGGGGCAGCGTCTACTGCGTCAGCACCGTGTTGGAGGGCCGCTTGTTGAAGTCGCACTTGCCGGTCACGCTGTAGAAGAAGTCGGCGTTCGTGACGTCTGGCAGTGGAGGATTGTTGCCGCCGTCTTCCCATGCCTGGTCGCTGGTCTGGCTGCAAGGCACCACTTTGAAGATGTCGACGTCCGTGTTGCTGGCAACCTCGACGGGGAGGTATTTGGAAGGGTCCAGTGCCTTTTGTGCCGCGGTGCTGTACCCGGCGCCGAGGTAGAGCCGGTTCGACGTGTCTGTATTGTTCGACCTGAGCGGGTTGACCGGTCCGGACGGCACATCCATCTGCAGATAGAGCTTGTCCACCGTGCTCACGTTGACTGTTGCGCCACTGCTGTTTCCGGCGGTATTCGTGGTCGCGCACGTCGTCTTGAAATAGATGGTGGCGCTCGTCTTTCCGCTTTTTGCCACCGCGGTGCTTTTGTAAACTCCCGCAGTGGCAGTGAAATCGGTTGCCGATCCTACTGTCGTGCACACTTGGGTCTGAACCAGCGTATTGGTTGGTCCCGTGGTAATAGTTGTCGTGCCGTAACCTTTCGGCTCGGTAGCCGTGTAGGTCTTACCCCCGCTCGTATAGGAATAACTATACGCTTTGTAGTTATAGTTGGCCTTCATCATGGCCGTCGGTGTGGTCGTGGAGGTCCAACCGTAGGGAAGGCCGTACAAGGTCATGGTCTTGTTCCAGTAGCCTGAAACGTGATCGACGTTGAATGTGGCCTCCACCAGTGCGGGCGTCTTGCTCACCGCCGACGAGACACCGACCGCCACCGTCGGGATCCTGGCGATCTGCATGAACACGGTCGGCATGGCGTAGCTTGCCGAGGCCCGCGCTGTGGCGGTGCCGTTGGCGCTGACGTCGAAGCTGTTCAGCGTCGCTGTGCCCTGTCCGCCGTTTTCTCTGTAGGTATCCTGGAGCACCACCTGGCGCTGCGGCTTCGTCGAGGCCGTTTCCATCGTGGTGATCGACAGGATCGCGGCGTCGAGTGCCGCCTGCTCGGTCGACCTGGTCTGGACCGCGGAGGTGTAGTCGACGGAAAAGCCGATCGCGGTGATCAGCGGAATCATGGCGAGAACAAGTATCGGTGCGAACGAGCCGCTCCGCGACTCGATAAAACTGCCTGCAAGCCCCCGCATGCCTTCGTCCTTACATCAGATATTTCCCCCGGCTAACATGCCGATCACAAATTATGCTCTAACGCGCGTGGTTAAAATTTATCGATTTTTCTTGGAATCCGGGGGAAAAGGCGACAAGCGCCCGCACCGCTTGCCCCGACAGCCGGCTGCTCTGCTTTTCCGGCAGCGCCTGTACGGCTTGCCAGGCAACGGGCCGCGCCACATATGCGGCGGCAGCCTGCCGCTTGCTCGGGCAAGCCACCCCTGCTAAACGCGCGCCATGAGCACGCCCCTCGACCACATCCGCAATTTCTCCATCGTCGCCCATATCGACCATGGCAAATCCACGCTTGCCGACAGGCTGATCCAGCTGACCGGCGGGCTGGAGCTGCGCGACATGAAGGAGCAGGTGCTGGACTCGATGGATATCGAGCGCGAGCGCGGCATCACCATCAAGGCGCAGACGGTGCGGCTGAAGTACCACGCCAACAATGGCGAGGACTATATCCTCAATTTGATCGACACGCCCGGACATGTCGACTTCGCCTATGAAGTGTCGCGTTCGCTCGCCGCCTGCGAGGGGTCGCTGCTGGTGGTCGACGCCTCGCAGGGCGTCGAGGCGCAGACGCTGGCCAATGTCTACCAGGCGATCGACAACAACCACGAGATCGTCGTCGTGCTGAACAAGGTCGACCTGCCGGCCGCCGAGCCCGAGCGCATCCGCGAGCAGGTCGAGGAGGTGATCGGCATCGACGCCTCCAACGCCGTGCTGATCTCGGCCAAGACCGGCCTCGGCATTCCCGACGTGCTGGAAGCCATCGTCCACCAATTGCCGCCGCCGCGCGAAGGCGACGCCACGGCGCCCTTGAAGGCGATGCTGGTCGACTCCTGGTACGACGCCTATCTCGGCGTCATCGTGCTGGTGCGTGTCATCGACGGCGTGCTGAAAAAGGGCCAGACCATCCGCATGATGGGCACCGGCGCCAAGCACCTGGTCGAGCGCACCGGCGTGTTCACCCCGGCCCGCATCAATGTCGACGAGCTCGGCCCCGGCGAGTTCGGCTTTTTCACCGGCTCGATCAAGGAAGTGGCCGACACCCGCGTCGGCGACACCATCACCGAGGACAAGCGCACCACCGCCAAGGCACTGCCCGGCTTCAAGCCGGCGCAGCCGGTGGTGTTCTGCGGTCTGTTCCCGGTCGACGCCGCCGATTTCGAGGATCTGCGCGCCGCGGTCGGCAAATTGCGCCTCAACGACGCCAGCTTCTCTTTTGAAATGGAAACCAGTGCGGCGCTCGGCTTCGGCTATCGCTGCGGCTTCCTTGGCTTGCTGCATCTCGAAATCATCCAGGAGCGGCTGGAGCGCGAGTTCAACCTCGACCTGATCGCCACGGCGCCCTCAGTCGTCTACCGGCTGGCTCTGACCGACGGCTCGATGAAGGAGCTGCACAACCCGGCCGACATGCCCGACGTGGTGAAGATCTCCGCCATCGAGGAGCCGTGGATCCGCGCCACCATTTTGACGCCCGACGACTATCTCGGCGGCATTTTGAAACTCTGCCAGGACCGGCGCGGCATCCAGGCCGACCTGTCCTATGTCGGCAAGCGCGCCATGCTGATCTACGATTTGCCGCTCAATGAAGTCGTGTTCGATTTCTACGACCGGCTGAAGTCGATCTCCAAGGGCTACGCCTCCTTCGACTATCACCTCACCGACTACAAGGAAGGCGATCTCGTCAAGATGTCGATCCTGGTCAATGAGGAGCCGGTGGATGCGCTTTCCATGCTGGTGCACCGCACGGCGGCGGAAAAGCGCGGCCGGCAGATGTGCGAGAAGCTGAAGGAGCTGATCCCGAACCATCTGTTCAAGATCCCGATCCAGGCCGCAATCGGCGGCAAGGTCATCGCCCGCGAAACCATCTCGGCACTGCGCAAAGACGTCACCGCCAAATGCTACGGCGGCGACGTGAGCCGGAAGCGCAAGCTGTTGGACAAGCAGAAAGAGGGCAAGAAGCGGATGCGCCAGTTCGGCAAGGTGGATATCCCGCAGGAGGCTTTTATTCAGGCGCTGAAGATGGGGGATTGAGAAGCCGGTTGACCTTGCGGGAGTCAGGCCGCGACGGGTCTCTGGTAGGCTTTTTTAGTTAGTGCATCATACACTTCTGCTTGAACAAATTGCATTACGTCGAACGCGGTAGAAACGTATTGATCAGTATCCGCTTTTGTTGGCGTTGTTAGTTCACCATGGGCGATCTGGTTTCGTTTCCCTAAAAGCATACTGATATGCCCATCGTGACCGGCTAGCACATCAAACGGCAAGCCCAGTCTATACATATTTTTCTTTAATACAGCCGGGCTAAGATTC
The DNA here is from genome assembly GCF_040324155.1 of Mesorhizobium sp. M0011. Lineage (NCBI taxonomy): Bacteria > Pseudomonadati > Pseudomonadota > Alphaproteobacteria > Hyphomicrobiales > Phyllobacteriaceae > Mesorhizobium > Mesorhizobium sp. M0011. The sequence goes on from NZ_JAMYVQ010000018.1 coordinate 122,460, forward strand.
GACTCTGTGTCGATGACGTTGTCAGGAATATTCACTGAAGTAGCCATCAGAGGGCCGATCTGCCTGACAAATTCCTGTTCTCTCCATGCCATGTGGAGCGCGGAATCGTCTGGCAAGGGGCCCCCAAAAATAGGATGTTTGGATTGAATGTGACGGAGAGCTGCAAAAGTCTTGTGTAGCGTCGCTGCGACAAGCGGAGCGATCGCTTCGCTGCATGGAATCTTTGCGGAGTTAACAGCCGACGCATACCCATCCATTGCGAACTTTGCGAAGCCCTCGAGATGAGCATATGTAACCAAAACTAGGGATCTCCTAAGAGCATTCTGACGATCTTTGTCAGTTTCTGACTCTGCCAAATTCTGCAGCAAGCGAACCTCGGCTTCGCGTACCGCGCGACCAGCTTCGAGCTCCTGAAATATCTCGTTAGGGAAACGCAATTTCAAGTCTTTCAGAAACAAAGGAAATTCGGGCATTTAGCGGCCCAGGCGAATTCTTTCCGCCACCCGTCGTAATCGCAATAAAAGCGGGATCCAACTTGATCGCCCTTAGAGTATCCCTCAATCGTTCCAAAAGCGCCGGACTGCTAACATCGATACGGTCAATAACCGATTGAATCCCTATCGTTATTCCCTCGAAGTGATAAATGCTGAATCCTAAGCTGAGCGTCGTTTTATCGCGATTTGCGAAAGCAAATGCATATTCGCCAAGCGACAGCCACAGAGCTTGAAAAGTCTTTCGAAAGTTCTTTTCCTCCACCTCGTAATCGAAAGGCGCATTGCGCGATGGGTCACAAATCGCTTCCATGTACTCGTCTAAGAAATCCGTAACTTCATGTTTGAACTGCGCGCGTTGGTTTTTTAAGGCAAAGAATCTTAGAACTAGCTCCTCGTCAAAAGCTGACATACGCCTCTCATATGTCAGAGATTCGGTACATGACTTAAAGTCGTCCACTTGGGCCATCTTTACTACGAAGTTGGGGAACACGTCGCTCAGCATTCTCATCGCGGAGTTCCGAACTTGGTGAGCAGACAGCGTCTCTCCTCCGGTGTTCAGACGTTTAAACATGTGATACTTGAAACGTCGATCTGTTTCCTTGCGAACGACCTCCATCCGAATGAAGCGACGCTTTAGCCTTATCTGCAGTGCGGTAGGAAGATCGTCGTAAGTGAGACCATCCAACTCGGGCACAATATCGCAATCCTCAAGGACCAGCATGTCACCAAGCTCCACAGGGGGCGTTGCCTGTGGCGCTTTCAACTTTCCTCTCAAATGTAAATAGGAAGATATCCGCTGGAGGCCGTCGATAAGCTGATAAGCATTGGACTCTTCTTCAATCACGAATATCGGCGGAACCGGCATTTCCAGAAGAAGAGACTCAATAAAACGTGACTGCTGAGCAGCTGTCCACCGAAATAACCTCTGATAATCCGGCTGGATATCTAGCTCTTTATTTTCCCACATATCCATAAGTTCGTTGAACGAAACATCCAACGCCGTCGTGTTAGCCTGCCGAACGCTAGCCGCTATTGCAGCGATCAAGTCCGGTTTGTCGGCCATCAGGAAACTTTCTCAAAACATAAGACAGCCTCTGTCGGGACAGATGGTCTGCCATAAATCTTCGTGTGTCGGTTTACGCGCATCATTGAGCGATTGAAACGAAAGTCTTCCCTGCGGCCAAGGCGAAGGTTCTGACTCTCGCACATTTCGACGACGATAGCCGGCAGGTCATTATGTATTTCTTTGTAGTATGAATCTTGAACCACCAAACAAGCAACCCCACCCGGTCGCAGCGCTGACGAAATGCGACTAAGTGACTTGCTAATCTTATCAAAGTAATCGAGATGCGTTCGATAGTAGTAAGTCGAAGATGCCTTGGAGTCGTGGTCTTTAACTTGCTTGAGAAATTCATTACATGCCCTGCCCCACAGAACGGATGGAACGATCTCTTTGATCGGAACTCTGATCGAGCCAACCATGTTTCGACTTAACTCTTCTCTTGCCTCAGGCAAAATTGGAGCCAAGATAGCTAGTTCAATACGTGTCGCCGCTGTATAGTCGATTCGCGTACAATAAGGCGGAGACGTCACAACAAAGTCAACACTGCTGGGGCTCAACTCTGTGCTGGTAGTGTCGGCGACCTCTATGACCCATGGCGGTACTGCCGGCTTGGACTTCTCCGTGGCAGCAAGCTCTGCTGCCATAGCACGCACGTTGTCTACGAACACCTGGGTTACTTCTCCGACAGGCGCTACAGTCTTCTGTGCGTCAGATCTGGGTTTACGCATCCAAGTCGGGTTCGTTGATCTACGGGCGTGGCTCAGAGAGCGGCATGTCGCAAAAAGACCCAGGTAGAGAGTGGCGGCGAGTCCGGAGATTCGCCCGATATCAACCACGCAACCTGGTGGGGTGGTGCCCCCAACGGTGCTTTGGCGGATGGCTCCCTCGATCTGGCGTATCTTCGCGGCGGTCGCAGGGACAAACCATTCCTCTAGCGGATCGTTTGCGACGACAGCAACGCGCCGAGGAGTTTTTGTGGAAATCGTAAGCGCAAGTGGGACTAACGAATCCGCCTCGCTAGGCGGCAACATTCTGGCCCGAGCAATCACCACCATCACCGGATTTATATCTAATCCGATCGCCTTGTGTCCAAGTCTTGAGGCGACAAGGGTAGAGGTCCCGCTACCGTTCCAAGGGTCAAATACTACTGAGTTAGCGGGTAAGCCTGCGCTCCCGAGCAGATCTTCAACGAAAATCTCAGGATAGCCGGCATAGTACGGGAAAAACCTTTCCCATCCCGTTTGCATGTTCCTATTTCGCTTTGGCGAACTTATGTTAAGACTTTCGAGCTGAGAAATCTCTAACCTCACTCTGCAATGCGCCATCACGGCAGGCAGCTACGGAATCAAGTGGCGCATTCTAGCCGTTCGCATAGTTTTTGGAATCCCTGTTCTCATCGCCTTGAGGTGTTGAGTTGGACACTCATTGCCTGCCTTCGCAAGGCTTGAGGCGATTTCAGATGCGTTCCAGTCCTTCGGTCGCTGGCGCCTTCGTCGCCAGCGCTCCGCTGCGCGAAACACTCTGGACGATCGACGGCGCAGCACTCGTGGTCGCAACCGCGCTGCTGACGATGAAATACCAGCGGCTGGGCAATGACTGTGTCGCGACCGGCTTCCTGACCTTCCTGGCCGGCGAAAGCCTGCTGCTCGCCGGCAATGCGGGGGGCTGGAGGCCAGCGTGCCCTCCTATGTCGGGGGCATCTCGCTTTGGGCGCGGTCATCGTCAGCGCGTCGAAGACTTTCGCCCTGTGGATGCGGCTCACCGCGCTCGTGGCCGCCGTGCTGTTTGTCATCTCGGCTTGCATGATCCTGTGGGGCGCGCCCTTGCACCTCGCCGCCGCTGCCCGCCGCCGGCTATCCCTTCCTGGTGCTGACTTTTATCGGCTGGATCTGCACGCTTCTGAGGGCGGCGCGGTGAGCCTCTGTCCGCTTCCGTACCAAACGTCCGGCCTGGTTGATCGAGCATCGCCGGAACGGTAAAAAATCCGGGCGGCGGACCCAGGTTCGCCAGTGGCCGGCGCGGGCTCAGGCAACTGCCTCACCGGCATTCGCGCCGGCCATTTCCCAGTTGCATCCTGGTGGCAAGCGATCCAGCGGCTGGCGCCGGGTGTGAGGGTGGAGCGGAAGACCCATCCGCAAGCGAAGCTTGCGCTTTACGAAGCCTCCTCATCCGGCCGCTTCGCGGCCACCTTCTCCCGAGGGGAGAAGAGGAGGCGCCAGTGCTGGCAGTCTCCTCTCCCCTCGGGGAGAGGGTGGCCGTAGCGAAGCGGAGGTCGGGTGAGGGGGCGGCGCGACGTCTGGAGATTCTTGCTCCGGCTTCGGCGTTCCTGCCTTCACAATCCCTCATCAGGTTTTGGCTTCGCGGCGGCTGCGCGTTTGGCGAATGGGTTCCCCCACTCCGTCGCTGCTTCGCAGCGCCACCTCGTCTTCCTCCGGAGGGAGAGGAACCCAAGAGCGGATGGCTCAGTTCTCGATCCATACCTTCTCGAAATGCTGCTCCAGCGCCTGGTGCTGTTCGCAGCCTTCGACGCCCTTGCGATACGTGCGGTAGACCGAGCGCCAGTAGGGTTGGATGATGACGCCCGAGTCGCGCAGATTCTGCTCGATCTTGCCCATGATCTCCTTGCGCGCCTTGGCGTCCGGTGTCGCCAGCGCCTTGTCGAGCAGCTCGTCGAACTCCTTGCTGGCGTAGGCGCTCTCGTTCCAGGCGGCGCCCGATTTATACGCCAGCGCCAGCACCTGGACGCCGAGCGGCCGGCCGAGCCATTCGGTGCAGGAGAAGGGGTATTTGCTCCAGTCGTTCCAGAAGGTGGCGGCGGGCAGCACGGTGCGCTTGATCTTGAGGCCGGCCTCGCGCATCTGCGCGCCGATGGCGTCGCCGGTGCTCTTTTGCCATTCGAGATCGACGGAAATGAGCTCGAATTCGTGGTCGGCCTTGCCGGCCTCGGCAAGCAGCTTTTTCGACTGGTCGACGTCGCGCCTGGCCGGGCCGATATCGGCATATTCTGGATGCATGGGGCCGACATGGTGGTTGTCGGCGGGCTTGCCGCGGCCGCCGAGGCCAAGCGCCAGCACGGCGGAATTGTCGACGGCGAGCTGGGCGGCGCGGCGCACCTTGACGTCGTCATAGGGCGCGTTGCCGATATTGAAGCGGGCGACGATGGTGGAGCCGGTGGCGATCTCGGAGTTCATCAGCCCCATCTGCTCGGTCTGCGAGACGGCGTCGGAGGCGGTTTCGTGGTCGGTGTCGATCTCGCCGGATTCGAAGGCCGACAGCATGGCGTTGGGGTCGGAGCCGTAATCGACCCATTTGATGCCGTCGAGGTAGAATTCGCCCTTCCACCAAGGCTTATCCCTGCGCTTCACCTCGGCACCCGTCTCGGCATCCCAGCTGACCAGCTCGCAGGGGCCGGTGGTGATGGCAAGCGCCTTCAGCGGGTCGCCGTCGCCCTCATAGGAGCGATGCATGATCAGTGCCGGATAGTCGGCCATGCCGGCGATCAGCGAAATGTCGGGCTTGGGCAGATTGAGCTTGATGGTGAAGTCGTCGACCTTGGCGATGCCGCCGTCGACGACCTTCTTGGTGCCGTCATTGACCAGCGCGCCCATGCGTGCGGCGACCGAATTGCCCGGCACCGATGCATCGCACCAGCGGGTGAGGTTGTGAATGACATCGTCGGCGTTGAAGGCATCGCCATTCGACCAGGAGATGCCCTTGCGCACATGCAGGGTCAGCGTCCTGGCGTCGTCGCTCGCTTCCCAGCTTTCGAGCAGCCAGGGCTCGAAGGAGAAGTCGGTGTTCCAGCGCACCAGATATTCGTTGCAGTGGCGAGCGACATTCGACATTTCCACGCCGTCGAAGGTGCGCGGGTCCTTGAAGCCCTTGACGTTCATGGCGACGCGCAAGACGCCGCCCTTCCTGGGCTCCGCCGCGCGGGCAGGGGTGGTGCTCAGCCCGCCCAGCGCCAGCGCGCCGGCGGCGCTGACGCCGAGGCCGGCCATCAGGGCCAGGTATTCGCGGCGGTTGATGCCGCCGGTCCTGAAATCGTCGGCGACGAGCTTGGCTTGCGGGTGCAGTTTGCGATCGGTCAGCATGAATTTCATCGTCGTTCCCCTGTTGTTGATGCATGCCGCCCAAAAGTGCCCAGCGGTTTTGGGACAACGGCATGCACAGAAAAATCGCCCCGGCCGATCGACAGACGCGGGGGCGGACGCGATCGCCGGGGCGCCATTGCCTGAGTGGGGATGATAGAGCGGGGTGACGCTGGGAAGTGTTCGGGAATCCGCAGTGATTGTGCGGAGTTCCGCAGGGTGCCAAGCGAGGGCCTCCCCCTTCGAAAATTGGCGAAGGGTGACGTGACAGCCAATCTCCCCCCTTGCGGGGGAGATGTCCGGCAGGACAGAGGGGGGTGTGAAGGATCGCCGACCTTCGATCCCCAGATCATTTAAAATCGGTCTGAGAGCGCGGCTGGACTTAGCTGATTAGCTGAAAGGTCAGCGGAACAGCACCCCCCTCTGTCCTGCCAGACATCTCCCCCGCAAGGGGGGAGATTGGCGCCCCACCGCCGGCGCCTTCCTTCCTCAGCCACTCAATACGGCCACTCGCCCTTACCCAACGCACCAACCGCCGCAACAATCCGCGCAAACGCCTCCGCCGCTGCCGGCACCGTGCTGCGCGCGCGCAGGAAGCTGTGCACCAGTCTCGGTTCCTCGTGCCACCACGCCTTGCCGCCAGCGGCCACAATGCGGTCGCGATAAGCCGCGCCGTCCGACGACAGCGGGTCGCATTGCGCCGTGACGATCACCGTCGGCGGCAGGCCGGTGAAATCCGTGTCGCGCAGCGGCGAGAAGGTCGGATCGTCCAGCAATTGCCGCCTGGCCGAACGGACGTCGCGGTAGAAGGCGATGTCGGCCACCGACAGCAGCGGCGCCTCGGCGTGCTCGACATAGGAGCCGGCGCTCTCGTCGCCGCCGAGTTCGGGATAGATCAGCACTTGCCCGACCGCAGCTCTGATATGGCGGCGCGTCGCCTGCGCCACGGCGGCGGCGAGATTCCCGCCCGCGCTTTCGCCGCACAGCACCAGCGGCAAGCCTGTCGCCGCCGCCCATTCGAAGGCGGCCACCGCATCGTCGAAGGCGGCGGGATGAAGATGCTCCGGCGCCAGCCGGTAGTCGACCGACAGCACGTCGAAGCCGGTGCCGGCGCAGAGCTCGGCGCAGATGTCGTCATGGCTTTCGAGCCCGCCGAGGATGAAGCCGCCGCCGTGGTAGTAGATCACCATCGCCTGGGCGGCCTTGCCGGCAAGCTGGTAGCGGCGGATCGGGATGTCGCGGCCGGCGGCGGCGATCAGGCTGTCGCTGGCCGTGACGCCGGGCGGGCGGCCCTGATGGAAGGCGCGGCTCATCCGGTCATAGACTTCGCGCTGCCTGTCGATCGGCAGGCCGATGATCTCAGGCGGATACCAGGTGTTGACCGCGTCGATATAGGCCCAGAGTTCGGGGGCGAGCCGGGTTTCGTATTTGCCCCGAGTCATGCTTTCGACAGTCATAGATCGGCGTAGAGCGCGGCCGCGTTGTCGAAGGAGAAGCGCAGCGGCACCGAGCCTTCGACCTGCCAGGCGGTGACGGTCTCGCCGGCCAGCAGCCGGCAGGCGCTGACGGTGTCGGTGACGGCGCCACCATAGAGCCGGTTGGCGAGGTTGAGGATGCCGGTCTGGTGCATGGCGGCACTGCCGCTGCCACAGGCATCCTTGACCAGCAGCACGCGAAAGCCCTTTGCCACCGCGTCTTTCACCGAGGCGTCGATACAGGCCTCGGTCCAGACGCCTGATACGACCAACCATTCGATGCCGGCGGATTTGATGTCGCGCGCCGCCGGCCCGGTGCGGAAGGCGCTGGCCTCGGCCTTGACCAGCAGCGCCTCGCCCATGGCCGGCGCCACCTCATGGCAGATCTCGGTCAGCGGATCGCTCTTGTCGGAAAAGGCCGACTTGCCGTCCTCACCGACCGGATGAAACGGCCGGTCCTGCTTGTCGAGATCGACGATGTAGGCCCAGTGGTAGAGCGGCACATGGTGCTGCCGCGCCGCCGCCTGCAGGCGCTGGACGTTGGCGAGGATGCCGGCAAAGCCGTCGACCAGGTAGCGCTTGTCCTGCCGGTGCTCTTCCTGCAGGTCGATGAAGATCGCGGCCACCGTGCCGCGCTTGATGGCGATGGGGGTTTTCATGCGGCTTCATTATCCACGGGCGGAGCAGTCCAAGACTCTTGCCTGTGCCGGTGGGACAGCACCCCCCTCTGCCCTGCCGGGCATCTCCCCCGCAAGGGGGGAGATCGGCCGTCGCGAATGCCCTCGCCAATCGTCAGAGTTGCAGGAAAAAGCGCTCCAGGCGACGCTGCCAATCTCCCCCCTTGCGGGGGAGATGTCCGGCAGGACAGAGGGGGGTGCGACGGAATGAGGCGCTTGTTGTGAGCGTTAGTTGCGCGTATCAAACCTGCGTCTCCAGAAACTCATCCTCATAGGGAAAGCGCGACAGAAGCTCCGTGCCGGTGTCGGTGATCAGGATCTCGTCCTCCAGCTTGACGCCCTCGCGGCCGCCTTTCTCGCCGATATAGCTTTCGACGCTCACCACCATGCCTGGCACGATATGGCCGTCGCGGCCATAGGTCTCGTAATCCATGGCGTGCGCAATGAACGGCGTTTCGCCATGCATGCCGACGCCGTGCATGACCGAGGTGTAGCGCTGGTCGACGAAACGGTCGGGGATTTTCCACGCCTTCTCGGCAATCTCGCGGAACGCCATGCCGGGTTTGACGACCCCGATGTTGTGCTGAACCTGGTCGTGCGCCATGCGGTAGAGCGACTTCTGGTAGGGGGTCGGCTTGCCCGGTCCGCAGCGGAAGGTGCGAGAGAAATCCGAATAATAGCCGTAGCAGCCGATGGTGTCGGTATCGAGCGCCAGCAGTTCGCCGGGGCGGATCTTGCGGCCGCTGGCCTCGTTGAACCAGGGATTGGTGCGCTGGCCGGAGGTGAGCAGCCGGGTCTCGATGAACTCGCCGCCCTGGCGGATGACCTCGCCATACATGATGGCGAACAGGTCGTTTTCGGAAACGCCGGGCTTGATCGCCTCGCGCACCGCATAGACGGCGGCCTCGGCGCCGGCCATCGACACCTGCAGGCATTTGACTTCCTCGGGCGTCTTCACGGCGCGCACCGCCAGGATCTCGCCCTGGCAATCGCGAACCTCGCAGCCGCGCTTTTCCAGCGCCAGCGCCTGCAGATGGCTGCAGCGGTCGAGGCCGAGCTTCATCGAGCCGCCGCCATGCTGCTTCAGAAGCTCGGCGATCTCGTCGGCGAAGGGACCGGCGGTTTCGTCGTCGCGGCCCGACACCGACGACCAGACGAGCTTGGAAGGACGCGCCTCGTCGATCGTGTCGAGCACCATGGAGACATGATAGCTCTGCGGGTATTCGAACAGCACGATCGGCCCAACGGTCGGGATAAAGAAATAGCGGGTCGAGTTGCGCAGGAAATAGCCGAACATGTTGCGCGAGCCGGTGGCGTAGCGCTGGTTATAGGGGTCGAACAACACGACGCCGCCATAGCCGGCCTCGCGCATCCAGCCGCGCAGTTTCGCCAGCCGGCCCTTGCGCAGCGCATCGGCATCGATGAAGGACGGCTCGGTGTCCGACAGCCACATACCGCCGGCCGGATCGGCGGCAGCGGGGTGGCGCATGCGGTCCTTGAAGTCCACGTCCTCGGTGCTGTCGGGATCGAATACGACGATGCTCATTGGGGTCGGCCTTGGCTGGGTTGCGAGGGTTGAGCATGGCGCAAGAGGGGCGGAGGGATTGTGCTGAAAACCGCAGGTGTTGTGCGGGATGCCGCTGGAGCCTAATGCGGAACGCTAGAGGGACAGCACCCCCCTCTGTCCTGCCGGACATCTCCCCCGCAAGGAGGGAGATCGCTGTCATCTCGGCTTTCGCCAATCTCCAGCGTTGCAAGAAGAGCGCCTACATCGAAACAGCTAATCTCCCCCCTTGCGGGGGAGATGTCCGGCAGGACAGAGGGGGGTGTGACGGAACTCGACAAGGCCGCTCCTGGCACCGAGCACCCTAATGCCTCCTCGCCAATCTCGGCGGATGCCCGTGCTCCTCGCGAAACGCCCGCGCAAAACTCGACATCGAGGCGAAGCCGCAGGCGAGCGCCACGTCGCGTACGGCGAGCGTCGAGTGCGCCAGCAGGTCGGCGGCGCGTTTCAGCCTCAGGCGCCGGTAGTAGCCGTTGGGCGAGATGGCGAGTTCGGACCTAAAACTGCGCTCGAGCTTGTCGGAGGAGACGCCGAGCTTCGCGGTCAGCTCGACCATGCCGAGCCGCTCTTCCACCGCATCCTCCATGATGGCGATGGCCGACAGCACCAGCTCGTTCTGCACGCCGGTGCGCAGCCGCAGCGGCATCATCTTGCGGTCGATGCTGGAGCGCAGCTGGCTGTGCACGAACCATTCGGCAACGCCGGCGGCAAGCTCGGCGCCGTAGTCGCGGGTGATGATCTCCAGCATCATGTCGAGGCTGCCGACGCCGCCGGCCGAGGTGAAGCGCTTGCGGTCGATGACATAGAGGTCGCGCCTGAGCTCAATGTTGGGGAAGGCCTCGGTGAAGGCGGCCTGGCTGGTCCAGTGCAAGGTGCAGGCATGGCCGTCGAGCAGGCCGGCGCGGGCGAGGAAGAACGCCGCATCGGCCACCGCGCCGATATGGGCACCGTTGCGCAGGCTCTTGCGGATCCAGTGTGCTGCGTCCTCGGCGACGAGATGATCGGCATCGCCGCCCGAGCAGACGACGATGCGATCGACCTTCGGGGCATCCTCGGCGTAAAAACCCGGCTGGATGACGACGCCATTCGACGCCTCGACCGCGCCTTTCGTGCCGCCGACGATGATCCAGCGATAGCATTCTCTTTTCGCCAGGACATTGGCCGCACGCAGCGGCTCGATGACCGAGCTGAACGCCATCATCGGAAAGCCGGGAAACACCAGCACTGCGAAGGTGAGCGGGGTGTCGGTGGGTTTGGGTGGGGCGTGTGTAGCCATGGGGCGCTACATTTCGGGCAGATCGGGTTCGGGGTCAACGGGGCTTGGCTGAACGATGCGCGAAGCGCGGTTTGCCGTTGACCGTTGTCGCGGCGAAGAGATCGGTCCGACGTCGGCGGGACAGCACCCCCCTCTGGCCTGCCGGCCATCTCCCCCGCAAGGAGGGAGATTGGCAGCTTCGATGGCGCCGCTCGTCTTGCAACGTTCGAGATTAGCGAAAGCGGAAGTGACATCTGATCTCCCCACTAGAGGGGGAGATGTCCGGCAGGACAGAGGGGGGTGTGAAGGATCGCTGCCTATCCCCCCAGCGCCTGATCCAGATCCGCGATCAGATCGTCGCCATCCTCGATCCCCGCCGACAATCTTACCAGCGAATCCGATATGCCGATCTCGGCCCGCTTCTCGGCCGGAATGGACCCATGCGTCATCAGCGCCGGATGCTCGATCAGGCTTTCCACCCCGCCGAGGCTTTCGGCGAGCGTGAACAGTTGCGTGCGTTCGAGGAACTTTTTGGTGCCGGCAAGGTCACGGTCGAGCACGGCTGTGATCATGCCGCCGAAGGCGTGCATCTGCTGGACGGCGACGGCGTGCTGCGGATGGCTGGCGAGGCCGGGATAGATGACGCGGCGGATGTCGCGGCGCGCTTCCAGCCATTGCGCGATCTTCAGACCGTTGGCGGAGTGGCGCTCCATCCTGAGCGCCAGCGTCTTCAGCCCGCGCAGGGCGAGAAAACTGTCGAACGGGCCTGAAATGGCGCCGATGGCGTTCTGCAAGAATTTCAGCTGGGCGGCGAGCTCCTTGTTGTCGCCGACCACGGCGACGCCGCCGACCATGTCGGAATGGCCGTTGAGATATTTGGTCGTCGAATGCACCACGATGTCGATGCCGAGTTCCAGCGGCCGCTGAATATAGGGGCTGCAGAAGGTGTTGTCGGCGACCGTCAGAATCCCCTTGCGCCTGGCGAGTGCGGCGACGCCTTCGAGGTCGACGATGCGCAGCAGCGGGTTGGTCGGCGTCTCGACCCACAGCATTTTCGTCTCGGGCCGGATCGCGGCTTCCACGGCGGCCAGGTCGGTGAAGTCGACGAACGAGACCTGCAGATTGGCCGAGCGCTTGCGCACCCGCTCCATCAGCCGGAACGAGCCGCCATAGATGTCGTCAGTGGCGACGATATGGGCACCGGAATCGAGCAGCTCCAGAACGGTGGCGATCGACGCGAGGCCGGACGCGAAGGCGAAAGCGGCCGAGCCGCTTTCGAGATCGGCCACCGCGCGCTCGAAGGCAAAGCGCGTCGGGTTCTGGCTGCGGGCATATTCGAAGCCCTTGTGCACGCCGGGCGACTGCTGCCCATAGGTCGAGGTGGCGTAGATCGGCACCATCACCGCGCCGGTCAGGGGGTCGTGGCTCTGGCCGCCATGGATGGTGCGCGTCGAGAAGGCCAGGCGGTTTTTTCCGGCTGGCGGTGTGCTGCTGGTCATCGTGCGCGCCTCAAATGGTTGATCAGGTCGATGCGGGTAATCAGGCCGACGAATTCGTCGCCGTCGAAGATGATGGCGACCTCGTTGCGGTCGAAGACAGGCAGCAGCGCGTCCAGCGTCTGGCTGGCCTGCAGCGTGTGCAGATTGGAGGTCATGGCCGTGCGCACCGGGCCATTGAAACGCTCCCAGCGACCATCATAGGGGCCGTCGACATGAGCAAGAATATCGCTTTCATCGACGATGCCGACCAGTCTGCCATTGTCGAGCACCGGCAGCTGCGAGACATCGGAGCGGCGCATGCGGCCATAGGCGTTGAGCAGGCTTTCGTCCGGGCCGACATAGACGGTGTCGCCGGTGCGGTGCGAACGCATCACCAGGTCGCGCAGGTCGCCATGCTGTTCGTGCTCGGCCAAACCCTGCTCGGCCAGCCAGAAATCGTCGAACACCTTCGACAGATATTTGTTGCCGCTGTCGCAGACGAACGTGACGACGCGCTTGGGCACCGTCTGCTCGCGGCAATAGCGCAGAGCGGCCGACAGCAGCGTGCCCGACGACGAGCCGGCGAGGATACCTTCCTTCGACAAGAGGTCGCGGACCGCCAGCATGCTCTGCTTGTCGGGGATGGAATAGGCCTTCTTGACCAGCGACAGATCGGCGTTGGGCGGCACGAAATCCTCGCCGATGCCTTCGACAGTCCAGCTGCCGGCCTCTTCCATCTTGCCGGTCTTGATCAGCGGCGCCAGCACCGAGCCGACCGGATCGGCCAGCACCATTTCGGTCTTCGGCGACACTTTCGCGAAGTAGCGGCCGAGCCCGGTCAGCGTGCCGCCCGAGCCGACGCCGACGACCACGGCGTCGACATCGCCGTCGAGCTGCGAGAAAATCTCCGGGCCGGTGGTGGTTTCATGCGCCAGCGGATTGGCCGGGTTGGCGAACTGGTTGGCATAGAAGGCGCCGGGCGTTTCCGCCGTGATCTTCTCGGCCATGTCCTGGTAATATTCGGCATGGCCCTTGCCGACATCGGAGCGTGTCATGCGCACCTCGGCGCCGAGCGCGCGCAGATGCTGGATCTTTTCGCGCGACATCTTGTCGGGCACAACCAGCACGATGCGGTAGCCCTTGGGGATGCCGACCTGGGCGAGGCCGAGGCCGGTGTTGCCGGCGGTCGCCTCGACAATGGTGCCGCCACGCCTGAGCCTGCCCTGCTTTTCAGCCGCGGCGATCATCGACAGCGCGATGCGGTCCTTGATCGAGCCGCCGGGGTTCTGGCTTTCGAGCTTGATGAACAGCCGGCACTTGCCGGTGTCGAATTTGGTCAGCTCGACCACCGGCGTCTGGCCGATCAGGTCGAGAACCGACGCATAGGGCGAACGCAGGCGGGACAATTCGTCGGCTGCGGCGATCTCGTGCTCGCTCATATCGATGCTCCATGACCAAGCGACCGCCTCGAGGCAGAGCGGCAGCGTATCCTCTTTTCCAGCCCTTTGCAGTCGGAAAGAAGGTAGATCGTGCCAATCAACCGGCCAGATGTGGAATGAAATTCCGGGTTGTGGCTGTGGTCTCAAACTAAACGCTACCGCAGCACTCCGTCACACCCCCCTCTGGCCTGCCGGCCATCTCCCCCGCAAGGGGGGAGATCGGATGTCGCCGCCGGTTTCGCCAATCTCCAACGTCGAACAAGAGGGTGCATCAGGCGAAGCTGCCAATCTCCCTCCCTGCGGGGGAGATGTCCGGCAGGACAGAGGGGGGTGCTGTCCCGCCGGCATCAAAAGGTTCTGCCTAACCCAACAACTGCTTGCTCAGCCTCGCACACTGCACGCGGATATCCGGAATGGCGTCGATCTCGAAGAAGGTGCCGCGCGTCAGCGGGCCGACGGCGAGGATCTTGGCCGAGACGGTTCCGTCGCCGGCGATGATCTCGCATTTGGCCGATACATCGAGGCCGATGCGCAGCGGATCCGGCCGTGCTAGGCCGCGGTCGACCAGCGAGCGCACGACGCTGTTCGACGAGGTCGAGATGTCCCTGACGATACCAGAGCAATCGTAGATGCGGGCGACCTCGAAGGTCTCGAGGCGCTGCGTGTGGCGCGACTGGACCTGGACGGTGAATTCGCCGTTGCGCGCGATGTCGACGACGCGGCCGGCGACCAGGCGGATGCGGCCGGACCGCACGGCTTCGGTGACGCGGGCGTAGACCTCGGGCGCCATGCGATGGCGGTGGATGTCCCACCAGGCCTTGGTGTGCTCGACGAAGCGGCGCTTGGCGGAAGCCGGCCAGTTCTGCCAGATCTTCTGGTTGAACGGCCGCAGGCCGTCGACGACGTCGCGCCAGTCGATGCCGGCCTTCTGGTTTTCCTTGATCAGGTCGCGGAACCAGCCGACGAAATAGGAGAGCTGCGTGCCGAGCGGAATGTCGGCGACGTCGAGCTTGATCGGATTGCCCTTACGATGCGGCGAGGGCAGCAGGCCGCGCCGCGACACAGCTATGATGTCGCCGCGATGGCCGCGCTGCTCGAGCGCCAGGAAGGCATCGACCATGCTGAGGCCGGTGCCCAGCACCATGACGCCGGCGTCGGGGGGAAGTGCTGTGTCGGCTTCCGACCCCATCCTGACGGCATGGCCTTGCGCCGGCTCCTCGTCGTGGCCGGTGGCCAGCACGGCGAGATGCGCAACGACGCTGGTGCCGTTGGCCAGCGCCACTTCGACACCGGATGCGGTGGGCGTGATCGAGAGGCTTTCCTCGCGGATCAGCCGAAGCCGCCCGGTCTGCTTTTCGCGCGCCTGCAGCTCGTCGAGCAATTCGCCGAGGTAACGGGCATAGATGCTGCGCGGCGCATAGAAGGGCGCCTGCTCGGCCGTTGCCAGGCCGCGCTCCTGCAGCCAGCGCCAGAAATTGCCGGGATCGTCGGCATAGGCGCTCATGCCGGCGGCGCTGACATTCAAGACATGCGCCGAGAGCAGCGTCGAATAGGCGATGCCCTGGCCGAAATGCGGGCGCCTTTCGATCAGCGTGACGCGCAGGTCGGGATTGGGCGACTTCAGGAGATGCGCGGCCAGCACGACGCCGCTGGCGCCGCCGCCGACAATGATCATGGAGTTGGCACGCCCGGTCATAGGCATGCCTTCGCTCTGCGCAGCGCCAGTGTCAGGCCTGGACCTTCACCGCAACCGGCAGGTCGTCGATGCGCTTCGCGACCGATAGGTCGTCGAGGACGATGTCGCGCATTTCCGCGAGGCTGCGCTGATCGAGCACCTCGGCGATCGCCTGCCGGACCTCGAGCATCAGATGTCGGACTTGGCATGTCGCCTCGTTGCAATCTTCACAGCGCTGGTACTGGGTGCGGCTGGCGCAGGGGATCGGCGCCAGCGGACCATCGAGGACGCGCACGACATGGCCGACCTTGATCTCGTCGGCGGGGCGCGCCAGGCGATAGCCGCCATCCTTGCCCTTGCGGCTCTGGACGAAGCCGGCATTGCGCAACTCGCCCAGGATGGCGTCGAGAAATTTCTTCGGGATGTTGTTGCCGGTGGCGATGTCGTTGACGAAGGCAAGCTGCCCGGCCGGCAATTGCGCGAGATGGACGAGCGCCTTGAGGCCGTACTTGCCCTTTTTCGTGAGCATGAGATCAAAATTTCTCTGTCATGCGACGGCGTGGAACCATCGGTTGCAAAACGCCTGGCGTGCGTTGCCGCCGCGTCCAAGCCCGCATGACACATAAATTCTAGTGACATGATGTACAAGCCGAGAACTGTTGATTTTGCTTCGTTTTCAAGCCGCTGTGGCCATTTTAGCCCGACCTTGTGCCCTCGAAAGCACAAAAATGCCCTTTGAGAGCAGTGGGATGGCAAAATGGTCCTCCAGGGCCGGATGTGGTCGGCATCGACTGACGCGACGGCGAAAGCCGATCCATGCCGCGAGCGATCATGGTGATGTGGTGGCCGCTCATCGCCGACTCCAACTCTCTCATGTCGATAAGAATACTATACTTATGCTGGAGCACTGTGGAAGGTGTTTTCGAATCCATGGCTTTTTTGGGTATGGATTTGCCTGACAGGGGCAAGACTAGGAATTCTCGTTCGCGATCGAGGTCATGCCATTCCTTCGAGCGTTGGTGCGTGCAGAACCTTGCCGGACGCTGGCAGGACAACACCCCCCTCTGCCCTGCCGGGCATCTCCCCCGCAAGGGGGGAGATTGGCAGATCCACCGTAGGTTCAACGCCTGCAACGACGGCGATTGGCGAAAGCCGGGATGACAGCGATCTCCCTCCTTGCGGGCCCGTTGCGTTATTAAGTTATAGGGGCAAGGAGGGAGGGTCAGGCCAATGTGGGGTGCCTTGCGGCTCGGGTTTGAGGCCGGATTGGCTGGGGTTTGACG